>JAISDP010000112.1 GCA_031264715.1 Bacteroidales bacterium | reverse complement strand
CTACCGTCTTTGTCTCGCCTGCGGCAAATGTACCGGGTTGCGTAAAGTTCAGTCCGAGTTTGGCGTACTTGGGAACCCTGATTTTGGTAACGCCGTCGGCCAGCGTAAATTCCACGCAGTCGGACTTTGAATAATCAACGCCGTTGGCGGCAAAAATGGCATCGCCCCTTGCTCCCGCGTCGCCTTTATCGCCCTTTGCCCCGGTCGCCGCTATCCCGGTCGATTCCCACGATTCGCCGTTGTTGCAGGATATTTCCCAGATATTGCCGGCGGTATTGATGCGTATCATGGGAGAAACTCCGTCCCGTCCGTCTTTCCCGTCGGCTCCCGCAGCCGCAACTCCGAGCGAAAGCCATGCAGCGCCGCCGTTGTATGACACTTCCCATATGCCGGTTCCGGAATTTACCCGCAATTGTGGAGTAATGCCGTCCTGTCCGTCGGCTCCGGTCGCTCTGACTCCGAGCGAAAGCCATGTACTGCCGTTGGTGTATGACACTTCCCACATACCGGTTCCGGAATTTATCCTCAATTGCGGGGTAACTCCATCCTGACCGCCGGCTCCCGCAGCCGCAACTCCAAGCGAAGTCCATGCGGAGCCGCCGTTGTATGACACTTCCCATATACCGGTTCCGGAATTTACCCGCAATTGCGGAGTAACGCCGTTTTGTCCGTCCTGTCCGTCGGCGCCGGTCGCTTTGACTCCGAGCGAAAGCCATGTACCGCCTTCGTCGTATGACACTTCCCAGATGCCGGTGCCGGAGTTTATCCTCAATTGCGGAGTAACGCCGTCCTGACCGCCGGCGCCGTTTTCGCCCGTGACGCGCACTCTGTTCCCGTCAACAAGAATCCATTCCCCGTTCAGCGTCCAGCAGTATACTCCGTCGGCGTCCCGCTGCACGCTGATCTGTGGAGATTCACCGTCTTTCCCGTCGGTTCCGTTGAATATGGCTATGGTTTCGCCTTTAAGAAAAGAAATGATATATCCGCCGGGAGCAGGCGAAGCGAAGGGCGTCACTCCCGTAACATAGTTCATTTCCTGCGATGCGGTAATAACGCCCTGCAAAGCGGTAATATTGGAGTTCACCGTCGCCGCCCACTGTTCGAGCGCGGCAATGCGGCTGTTCAAATCATTGACCTCGTTCCTGAGAAAACTGTCGTCGTAGTCCTTGCAGCCGCCGAATGTCAGCAGCGCAAGCATGAAAATACAGGGAAACTTTTTCATATCATCTATTGGTTGTTTATTATTATTTATTTAATTCTTTAAATTTATTGATCCTGTCGACCCTGACAGTGGTGGAATTTACATTGCCCGTCAGGGCATTCATATCCATAGAATCCATGCGGAAAACATCTGCCAATCTCCGTAGGAGATTCATCATATGAAACCCCATACGGGGTTTTGGCCCGGCGGCGGTGCATCTTTTTTCTATTGATATTATTTCCCTGACGGGAAACAATGTCGGTTTGACCCTGTCAGGCTGCGTAGCCGCCGACAGGCTTGGAACGGTTTCTACCGACATGCCATCCTTGACGGGATTTTTACGTTGCATTGCGAAATCCTGCAAATCCTTTAATCATGTAAATCACGGTTCAGACTGCTTTCAAATCCGAACAGCGTATAATCCACCAGTATATTGCCGGTGGTGTCGTACGTGTCCTGCTTATCGCGCGTACCGTGCGGGTAATGCTCGGCGCGGTTGAGCGTCGCCTGCCAGTAGCCGACGAGGTCGTCTTTGTTGGCGCGCAGCTTCTGCCGCAGCAGGGAGACGGCCACGCCGCCGACGGCGATCACGCCCGACAGCACGGGGTTGGTTACCAGCAGCGCGGTTTCCGCAGCGGCAAACAGTCCCTTGAAAGCGTCGCTGTCGAGTACCTTGTCGGCGTCGAGGGCGACACTGCGGACATCTTCGTCCGATTCGATCATCCACAGCCGCATATCGAGTCCGGCGGGGATAGAGTCGGATGAAAACAGTATCAGTCCCGCATCGCCAAACAGCAATGTCTGGTTGTCCTTCACGCCGTTGACTTCGAGGTACGAGCTTTGCGCCGGGAGTCCGGCTTCGGCAAGCACGGCGTCCAACAGACGCTGCCTGCGCGTAGCGGCGTCGGGCAGCGCCATGAGTTCCGAGATGGCAACGCCCTCCGTCCTTACCGGTTCCGGCGCCGCCTCCATCGACAGGGTAAAAGGTTTGACATAGCTGTAAATCTGCATCTCGGCGCGGTTGAACAGCCCGAGAAAACCCTCGCGGTTGTTGAATACTTTGATTTTGTTGATCCTTACGTAAAACATGGGCCTTTGAATTATTATTCTATAAGCTTCCTATATGCTTCCCTGTATGCTTCCTATATGCATCTTATATGCTTTCTATATGCTCTATTTCTATATGCTTTTCTATATGCTCATCCTTTAACTCTGTACATCCTGTTCCACTGTGGTAACATTCCCCGGCATATCGGAAGCGGAGACCACAATTTTACAGCCGTCCGGACTTTCGTTGTTTGCCGTAGCGGTGTAGATCCAGAGGCTGGCGACACTGTTGACCGCATATCCTTCTTCCACCGCAGCGCCGTCGGCATTGTTGATCCGTACATGCACCGATTTGACGGCGAAGTCGTCGGAAACAATCATCCGGATTTCATCTCCTGCAACGCCCGAATATTCCGACAAATCGACATTGTCAATGTCCGGAGCATTGAAAAAGTCGGCAACAGCTACACTGTATGCCGTCATACCCTTGCGCTTTTTTGCTTCCTCTTCGTAGAGTTCTTTCATACCGGGGGTTCCGGTAACAATTTTTGCATAGACCGTCGCCTGCTGGAACCGCTGTCTGAGTTTTACCTGCTTTTCCGAAGCCGTTTTCTTCTGTTCCGGAACTTTCGATACTACGGTTTTACCGTCCACTTGACGGAATACCAGCAAGTCGCCGATCTTCCCGCTCAATCCGTGGGTTACTACATTTCCTCTCTGCTTTGCCATAATTCTAAGGTTTTAAAAATGAATACAATATGAGATATGTAAAAATAAAAAGCCGCTATATCGTATGATACGACATAGCGGCGGTATAATATATTTGAAAAATATTTGCTAAATTTCGCGCGCGCGCATATAATAATATGTAATGTAAGTCTCTCTCTCTCTCTCTCTCTCTCTCTCTCTCTCTCTCTCTCTCTCTGCAAAAATCGTGCCATTCGGTGATTTACCGAACGTTACACCGGACATTGCCTGTAAGAAATTTTCGAGAAAATTCGACATGTTTAGAGATACTTTTTGGTTTAAAAATCGGGGACAAATATAAATTGTTTTCGAACAAAATCAAAAAAAAATGTTTTAGATTGTTCCAGGGAATTATTTTTTTGCGGTTTTGACCCTGACAGTGGTCGACAGACCCTGTCAGTGGTGGTAAAGCGACAACTTAGCGCTTTAGATGATATAAGTAAAAAGATTCATGACGCATCGTTAAAATTTGTGTGAACCTGGTGATGAACCCTTTTTTTATCAGAAATCAAACCCTTTTTGAAAGAAAACAAACCTCCAACTGCAAAATCATCTTTAATATTGCACCTGTTTATTTATTTAAAATCATACCTGTAATGAAACATTTTATCTTCATTTTTGCAGCAGCCTTGTGTTTTTCAAATACACAGGCGCAGACAAAACCGGACGGGCAACCTCCGGTTCGCGGCTTGGCTATCGCAGCCCCTTCGCCGGGCGGCCTGGACCTTTTCCTGAAGTTTGTTGAGACCGAACTGGCTCCGGCGCGTTTCAACCTGTTGATCCTGCGGGTGGATTACAATTATGCATACGAAAGCCATCCCGAACTGCGGGACGCATCGACTTTATCAAAAAGCGATGTGAAAAAGATCGTGGACATTTGCCGGAAGTACAACATGCAAATAGCGCCGCAGATCAACCTGTTGGGGCACCAGTCGTGGGCTTCGCGGGTGGGTAACCTCTTGAAAGAGTATCCCGGGTTCGATGAAACGCCGCATGTAAAGATGCCCGAGAAATACGAATGGCCCAATGCCGACGGCTTGTATTGCAAAAGCTATTGTCCGCTTCACCCGGAGGTGCACAAGGTTGTTTTCGCGATCGTGGACGAACTCCTGGATGCTTTCGAAACCAACCTGTTCCATGCCGGGATGGACGAGGTATTTTACATCGGCGACGACAAATGTCCGCGCTGCTCGGGACGCGATCAAGCCGAACTGTTTGCCGGCGAGTTGACGCTGATACACCATCACCTGGCAGCACGCGGTGGACGGCTCTACATCTGGGGCGACCGCCTGATCGACGGCAAAACCACCGGCATCGGCGCATGGGAAGGGAGCATGAACCATACCAGCCGCGCCATCGACCTGATCCCGAAGGAAGTCTTTATCTGTGACTGGCACTACGAACGCGCCGACCTCACTCCGGTATACTTTGCCATGAAGGGCTTCGACGTGGCGACCTGTCCCTGGCGGAAACCGGCCTTGGCCGTACAGCAGCTGGAAGATATGAAACGCTTCCGCAAACAGTCTCCGGACGCTATGGCACAGCATTTCCAGGGGATGATACAAACGGTGTGGTCGGGCGCCGATGCTTTCCTGAAATCGTACTACGACAAGGAAACGTATCAGAAAGCCGAATCGGATGCCGCTTGCCTGAAACAACTCATCGGCGAATTTAAAAAGATGGATCAATGAATAAACTCATCACATATTGCCTGTTATTGGCCTTATCCGCAGCGAACCTGCCGGCGCAGGACGGCGCTTCCGTGTACCGGCAAAAGCCCGGCGACAGGGAGGCTTTCTATTTCCCGGTATCCGACGGAAAGAAAGATGTAAGCCGCGAATTGCAGGAAGCCATCAACCGGGTGAAGAAAGAATACGGGTTCGGTATCGTATTCATTCCCGAAGGCGTTTACAGGATTTCGCAAACCATCTATATCCCGCGGGCCATCCGCTTGATCGGTTACGGGAAGGAGCGGCCGCTCATCGTGCTGGCAAAAAACTCGCCGGGATTCCGGCAGGAAGTACCCGGGGACAAGGGCCGTGCGAGTTATATGTTCTGGTTTGTGAATAGCGTGCCGGAAGAAGGCAGGCAGGTCGCCGATGCCGGGGCGAGCACTTTTTACAGCGCCATGTCGAACATCAACCTGAAAATAGAAGACGGCAATCCGCACGCGGTGGCCTTACGGACGCATTTCGCACAGCATAGCTTCGTTTCGCACGTCGACATACGGATTGGCAACGGCAAGGCGGGGCTTTTCGAGGTGGGCAATGAGATGCACAACGTTCGCTTTTTCGGTGGCGACTACGGCATCTACACCACCAAGGCATCACCGGGCTGGCCGATGATGATGGTGGATACCTATTTCGAGAAACAGAAAAAGGCAGCCATTAGAACGCAGGAAGGCGGGTTGACCATCGTCCGGTTGCAGGCCAGGGATGTCCCCACGGTGCTGGATATCGAGCCGAATTATTCCGACAGGCTCTTCCTGGAAAACTGCCTGTTCGACAATGTCAGCGGACCGGCGATTGTTGTCAGCAACGAAAACAATGCCGGCAACCAGATCAGTCTGAAAAACGTGGATTGCCGCAATGTGCCCGTGCTGGTGAAGTATCGCCGCAGCGAAACGACCACCAGCGGTAAGGGAAAGATGTATCGGGTGACGCATTACACGCACGGCCTGCACATCGACAACCTGGCCGCCGAACCCGAAATGCGCACGGACGTGGCGATGGAGGAGCTTACCAAACTGCCGCCCATGGCGGAAAGCGATATTCCTGCCTTGCCGGATATGTCCGCATGGGTGAACATACAGGAACTGGGCGCTAAAGGAGACAACGAAACGGACGACACGGAAGTGTTCCGGGAAGCCATCAGGAAACATGCCAACATATATGTGCCGCAGGGATGGTACATCATTTCTGAACCACTGGTCTTGCAGGCTAATACCAGCCTCATCGGGCTGAATCCCGTTTCCACGCAGTTGATATTGAAGGAAAGTACGCCGACATTCAGCGGCTTCGGGTCGCCGGTGGCGCTGGTGGAAACGCCCCGCGGCGGAGTGAACATTGTCAACGGCCTGGGTCTGAACACCGGCGCGTACAATTACCGGGCAGTCGGCTGTAAATGGATGGCCGGCGCGCGTTCGTACATGAACGATGTGAAATTCATGGGCGGGCACGGAGGTATGAATAAAGGTCCGCAACAACCGTGGCGGGGAACGCCGCAAGGAATCAGTTCGCCCTCTAAACCGGTAGCTGCGCAGGGGATGGATTACGCATGGGACAACCAGTACTGGAGCCTCTGGGTTACCGGCGGGGGCGGGGGAACATTTAAGGATATATGGACGGCCAGCACCTATTGTACGAATGGGGTGTACGTCAGCAACACGTCTACCGAAGGCCGTATCTATGCCATGTCGATAGAACACCATGTGCGGAACGAAGCGCGTTTTAGCCATGTGTCCAACTGGAAAGTGTATGCCTTCCAGTTAGAGGAAGAGAGCCGTGAAAGCCGTTACTGCCAGCCGCTCGAGTTGGACAACTGTTCGGATATGGTGTTTGCCAACCTGTACATGTTCCAGGTGATCCGCGTGAACACGCCTTACCCGTATTCCATCCGTACCTGGAACTGCCGCGACATCGAGATGCTGAACGTACACAACTATGCGCAAACGAAATATACCACGGCGCTCCCCCTGTACGATGCCCATACCGGATTGGAGGTGCGTCCGTGGGAGTTTACGAGGTTGTACATATCCGGAAAAGAACAGCATACAACGCCTTTAGACATCAACCTTGCCGGGAAGGTGCAGCAGCACGCTGCCGGTTTCGAATTTGCACAGGGTACAGCCGGCGACAGCAAGGGCAACATATATTTCTGCGAACAACGCCTGCGCCGCCTCTACAAATGGTCTGTGGAAACCAATACGGTAAGTCCGCTGGCCGATTTCCCGTGGGAACCCCTGTCGCTTGCCTGCGACACAAAGGACAACCTGCTGGTAGTGTTTCGCTACAATCCGCAACCCGGCTACATGGTGGACGGGAAACAGGAATCGGTGCGGCAACTGCCCGATGCAGGCGGAACATCGTTCAGCGGATGGGGTAATTCGGGGTTTGCCACATGGGTATATTCCATGAATCCCGACAAGGCCGAAGAAAGTATAGGACTGCTGCGCAAAACGCCGATGGACTCGGTGGCCGGAGTACGTAAAGCCCTGTATCCGGCCAACCGCTGGCGCGACTACCACGATTTTAACACAGTAGTGATGTATCGTCCTCAGGAATGTTTTGTCGCGCCCGACGGGGTGACGATTATCCCCTGCCAGTACGACCTGGCGCGTTCCTGTGCC
Organism: Bacteroidales bacterium; assembly: GCA_031264715.1. GTDB lineage: Bacteria > Bacteroidota > Bacteroidia > Bacteroidales > UBA4181 > JAIRLS01. The sequence goes on along the minus strand of JAISDP010000112.1, from coordinate 2,949 downwards.
GTGCTGGAAGCCTTCCCGGGAAAACCGTTCTATGCCGCCGACGAATACGACAAACGCATGGTACGGATGGAGGTTGCCGCCGACGGGACTCTTTCCGGCATGAGTTATTTTGTGGAAGCAGGCGAATTTGGTTCTGCTGTGGATAAGGACGGAAACCTTTACGTAGCAGACGGACAGGTTTATATCTATGATAAGACCGGCAAGCGCACCGGGCAGATCAATGTTCCCGAAAGGCCGTTAACCATGGCGTTTGGCGGAAAGGATAAAGATATACTGTTCATTAATTCGCATCATTCTCTGTTTTCAGTTAAAATAAAATAAACGACACGTCATTGCGGGGAGAAACAAAGCAGTGACGTGTTGAAGTCCAACTTTTAAACATCAATCAATCATCAATCAATATCAAAATGAAACATCTTATTTATACTCTATTGTTGGCTCTGGCGCTCGTTTCGTGCGGGAGCAACAAGTCGACTGCCAACCGGTTTATCCGTATCAACGGGCCTGATCTGGTGACGCCCGACGGTAAAAAGTTCCTGATACAAGGCATCAACCTCGGCAACTGGCTCAATCCCGAGGGTTACATGTTCTTTTTCAGCAATGTGAACTGTTACCGTACCATCAACGATGCATTTTGCGAACTGGTTGGCCCGGATTTCACTGCCTGGTTCTGGCGCGAGTTCAAAAAGAATTACATCACGCGGGATGATATTGCGTACATCAAGCAGACAGGCATGAATTCGATCCGTATTCCGTTTCATTACAAGCTGTTTACCGACGAGGATTATATGGGATTGAACGGCAATCAAAACGGTTTCGAAATCATGGACCAGCTGTTGGAATGGTGCCGGGCGGAAGGCCTGTATGTGATTTTCGACATGCACGACGCACCGGGCGGGCAAACGGGTGATAACATCGACGACAGCTATGGCTACCCGTGGCTGTTCGACAGCGAGGAAAGTCAGGCGCTGTGCTGCGACATCTGGAAGCGGATCGCACAACGGTATGCCAACGATACGATCGTGTTGGGTTACGACCTGCTGAACGAACCGATTGCACACTATTTCAAGGAAGATTATCCGCACCTGAACGCTGCCCTTGAGCCTTTCTATAAAAGATGCACGGCAGCCATCCGCGAAGCAGACAAAAACCATATCGTGCTGCTGGCCGGCGCTCAGTGGAACAGCAATTTCAGCGTGTTTTCCGACTGGACGTTCGACGACAGGATCATGTACACCTGTCACCGCTACTGGTGCGACACGCTGCAAAACAATATCCGGGATTTTGTGGATTTCCGCGACAAGGTGAACCTGCCGATGTACATGGGCGAAACAGGTGAAAACAGCGACCAGTGGGTAGGTTCGTGGCGCCGCCTGATGGAGCGCAACAACATCGGCTGGCATTATTGGCCATACAAGAAAATGGCCCGTGGAGCCTGCATGATGATCATTTCACCGCCCGAAAACTGGAATATGGTGGTGGAATACACCAAGAAAGACCGGAGCAGTTTCGGCAAGATACGTGAAGCGCGTCCCGATCAGGCATTGGTACGCAAAGCGCTAACCGATCTGCTCGAAAGCATGAAGTTTGCCAGTTGCCGGAAAAATGAAGGATATATCCGGGCATTGGGAATGAAACCATAGTTTCGCATTTGAAGTTGAAGGATGCAAGTTCCTCCATGTCGTTGCTGACCTTCTCGTCGGTGATTTTGGCGTAAATCCGCGTGGTGGAATAGAAAATTTCCTTATGGAACACTTACAATTTTTTATTTTTTATCTTATTTATTTAAATCAATATGCTATTGATCAGTCATTTAATAAAAGTAGTGTTATTTTTACTACTTGACACGATTTTTTTAATTGGATAACATTGTGCAAAGTTTTATTTTTTGTAAGAACAGTGGACAAAATGTCGAAAGTGGATTGTACAAGGTTCAACCATTCAAAGTTGGATAGATCACTTCCGAAAGCAATAAATGTTTCTTTTGATGCATCTTCCATGTGGTATTACTGTCTTAGCAAATGAAAAAAATAATATTCGTTTTTTTAGTTGTATCAATCCCGTTTACAACAGGTTTATCAAATAATAAACTTGTTGTAAATATTGGGTACAAACAAAATTACAGTTGTTTAGACCAACCTGAAGTTATCAATGCCAAAATCAAACTTCATGGTATAAATATTAACCTGGGTATAAAAAAGAACAATTTTGAATATGGAGTATATTATGGGATTGGCGACATGCAGAAATATGGAAAATTAGACGTGCAATATGGAGTTGTTCCCTCAAGTGTAGGGAATATGCATAATTTTGGACTATATTCAAATTTTTATTTATCATCATTCATAAAAAACAATGATTTTTTTGTTGAAAAATTCAATTTTTATGCGACTGTAAAAATGGGTGGATATTTTGTGCCGGAAAAAGACAGTGATTTCTCACCTAATGGTTTGGGATTTAATTGCTTCCCTGGCTTTGGAGCATCTTACTATTTATTTAAAAGGTTTGGATTGTTTGGTGAAACAGGTTATGATTATTACCCGACAGTAAATCATGTAAAAATGAGCAAAGTGTTGTTTAGAATAGGTATTTCAGTACGATTGTAATTTAACGTATCTTTGTGCACGCCTAACCCCGATGTCTTCATACTCTTTTAATTATGATTTTTTTCCCGGAACGAACTGCCGACGAGGCTGCCCGCTAATTTTTATCCGTTTGTGTGTAAATTGAGGCTTTTATGCTATCTTTGTTGATCGAACATTAAATATAAATACACATTGACACGATGGATAATTTTGATTGCAATAGCGAATTTGAAAGGCTGTTTTTTTCGCCTGTCCGCATGGATAGTACTGTCGATCTATCTTACAGGGAATCTATTCCGCATGTTGTTAGTGCGTTGAAAGCATCGACTAACATAAATGTGACGATGGCGGATACATGTTGTTT
>JAISDP010000058.1 GCA_031264715.1 Bacteroidales bacterium | reverse complement strand
TGCCCTGTAAAAAATTTCTCTTTCTGTTTCCATAACTGTTTTATTGTTCATTCTAAAGATTTCCTTAAATCTTTCGGATTTCTCCGACAATCCCATATCCGAACAATAACAATTTCCTTATTTTCAGCCATGTATACAATTTTATAATTTCCTGCAACAAGAGAACGATAAGCTTTTTTCTTATCATGCAAAAACTGTTCGGTTGCTGCCAAATACGGATTGTCTATCAGTAATTTTACTTTTTTACTAATTTCTGCAACTGTCCTATTTGCCGCGCTTGTATTCTTTCCAGAAAGATAGACATACAATTGCTGCAAATCATTACGTGCTTTAAAATCCCATAAAATTTTATAACCCATACTCTTTCATTACTTCATCATGTGATATTCCTTTAAAATTTCCTGAGATATATCTTTCCTCAAATTCATCAATGCTTTCCCGAAGTTCATTAACCGAATAAGATAATGGGGTTACATCGTACAACTTCTCAATCTGCAAAACCCTGTTTTCATCCATATCATTTATGATTGCTCGACTCAACCTGATTTTTCTTTGCTCGAATTTTTTCCTTTCCAATATTGTCATGATATTATGTCTTTACAATTATCGCACAAATATAGTGCCTTTTTTATTACCAACCTTGTATTAAAGGGCTTCACTTTAAAAAGGTCTTCCAATGTTACCTTTTGTTACAAGGGTCGTCAGCGCTGTTCCATAATCACAAGTCCTGTTTTTTTCAGGTCGTTCCAAAAGTTTGGATACGACTTGCTCACTACTCCCGGATCTTCGATTTGCAACCCCGGGAAATGAATGGCAGCAGGGGCGAATGCCATTGCCATGCGGTGATCGTGGTAAGTGGATATACACGCCGGCTGCTGTGGCTCTACCCGTTCGCGGTTCCACTCGATCACGCCGGGTTCTGTTTCCTTCAAGCAGTAGCCTAATTTCAGCAGTTCGCTCTGCAAGGCTGCAATGCGGTCGGTTTCCTTCACCCTCAAGGTTTGCACCCCGGCAAAGCGGAAACGGGTATTGTTCAGGCAACAGGTCACAGCCATGGTTTGCACCAGGTCGGGCACATTCATAAAATCGAGGCCCAGTGAGAAGCAGATATTCCTGTGCCTGGTCAAAAGCGCGCCTTCGGGGGTATATTCTGTTTTGATGCCGAATGAACAGGCCATTTGCGAAATAATGGCGTCGCCCTGCAAGCTTTTTCCGGTTAAACCTTCGAGCAGCAGTTCGGCATCAGTGGCTAACGCCGCCATTTGGTACCAGTAAGACGCTGCGCTCCAGTCGCGTTCCACGCTCATGCCTTCCGACCGGTAATCCTGCCGCGCAACCGTAATGGCGTTATTTTCCCAAATTGCATCGATGCCGGCCTGTTGCATCAGCCCCAAAGTCATCTTCACATACGAAGCCGATACCAGTTCGCCTTTGATCCGGATGATTAAGCCATTAGGCAGTGCAGGGGCAACCAGCAACATGGCCGATATAAACTGGCTGCTCACATTCCCGTTGATTTCGATGGAATTTCCCGAAAGCGGTTTGCCTGATGTCCGCAGTGGCGGATATCCCGGTTTTTCGAGATAACGAATACCGGCTCCCAACTGGTCCAGTGCATCCACCAGGCCGCTGATCGGCCTGTTTTTCATTCGTTCGGAGCCGGTAATCGTTTTTGCCTGCCCGGTAGCGGCAAAATACGCGGTAAGGAAACGCATGGATGTGCCGGCATGTCCGATGTCGATCACATCCGACGCCGATTGCAGTCCCTGTTGCAATACCTGTGTGTCGTCGCTGCCGGATAACCCTTCGAGGGGGAATCCGCCGGAAGTCAATGCCCGGATGATCAGCAGGCGGTTGGAAATACTTTTCGACGACGGCAGACTGATCCTTCCCTGTAGCTTCCCGTGCGGGAAACTGAGCATATACTTCATCTCAGGTATATCTTATTTTCTGTCCGATATGCAGGACAGAACTTTTCTTGATCTTATTCAACCGGCATATCCTGTCCACGCTCACACCCACCTTGCTTGATATGCCGGATAATGTGTCGCCCCTGCGCACCGTGTAATAACGCACCTTTTCCAGTTCCACGGCATAGGCGAAATGGCCGGCCGATAAATCGAGCAGCCGGTATTTGGCGGTATAGTTTTCAAAATCGATCAGGTCTCCGGGCGGTATGGGCTGACCGAGGTAACGTACTTCGTAGTGCAGGTGCGGTCCCGTGGAACGTCCCGTATTGCCGCCCAGTGCAATGATCTCGCCTGCGCGTACCACCTGATTGACCTTCACAAAGGTTTTGCTCAAGTGCCCATACACGGTTTCGAGTCCGTTAAAGTGCCGGATAACAATGTAGTTGCCATAAGCGCGGCCTCGCTGTACAATACGCACCATCCCTCCAAACGAACTGCAAATGGAATCACCTGTTTTCAGGCGTGTATCGATTCCGTAATGGAAACGCCCTCCGCGACGGAACCCGAAGCCGGATGTAACCACGTTCTTATTGGCATGGCAGTATTGCGAAAAATCGATGAGCACTGTATCGGGCATATTAATAACCCGTTGCCGGTATGGATTCACCATCCGGTTATCCCATACATACCCGTACAACCGGGCGGCTGGTATCACAGTTGAGTCGATAAGCCCCAGGGAAGTCAGGTTCATGAGCGAATCCAAACCGATAGCCTCGTCTTCTTCCAGCGAAATATCACTTTCCGTCAGGAGAACGGCAGGGGGGAGATTGATAACATTCTGGGAATAAGCACAAATACTTACAAAAAGAAATAACGCACAAGTAATAACTTTGTCTACAAGCCTCATAATGATTATTTTGGGCACAAAAATAATCATTTTTTAAATATAGCAATGCTTTGGCGTATTTTTTTTTACGGCCTCAACATAATTGCCTTATAATTCAAAATTCAAAATTTCCCTCAATATGCTTTTTCATCCCCCTTCATGATCATAAATACGGTTTGCGCCATTATTTTGAAATCCATCCGTAATGTCCAGTTTTCCACATAATGAATATCGGCCCTGATGCGTTTTTCCATCAACTCAATTTCTTTGGTTTCGCCACGGTATCCACTAACCTGTGCTAATCCCGTAATGCCGGGTTTCACAAAATGGCGCACCATGTATTTGTCCACTTTGGGCGAGTATTCATAAGTATGCATCAACATGTGCGGTCGCGGACCCACAAGCGACATATTGCCGATCAGTACATTGTAAAATTGCGGTAATTCGTCTAAGCTGGTTTTCCGAAGAAAGTCTCCAACTTTTGTTTTACGGTTGTCGTCGGCAGTCGCCTGTTTGGTGTGCGCATCGGCGCTGCAGCGCATCGTCCTGAATTTATAGCAATAGAACTCGTTTCCCCGTTTCCCCGTCCTTTTTTGTTTGAAAAAAACCGGGCCGGGGGAACTCATTTTGATAAGAACCGCCAATACCGGGAAAAGAACGGGAAATAACAAAAGGAGGGCCGTGAACGAAACCAAAATGTCCACACTCCTTTTCAAAACGGCATTGTGCATGTAGCTTAACGGGATATTCCGCAGGACGAAAACCGGCATTGTGCCGATATGCTCCACAATAGGTTGACTTCCCGTGTAGTAGTATCCTATATCGGGAACGTTATGAAAATTGATGACATGGCTTTCGCAAAACTTGATTAAATCGCGAATTTTTTCTTCGGCAGATAACGGCAGGGTACAAAATACATGAGTTACCCCATTTTTCAGCATATACTCCTTTGACTGCTCGATGTTGCCCAGCAAATCGCCGCCGTTTTTGGTCGGATTGTCGTCGAAAAAGCCGAGTGTTATCACGCCGTTATAGACGTTGCACAGCAATTCGTCAAAAACTTTTCCACCAACAAGACCGGCTCCCAGGATGATGCCCTTGCTGATCGTTTTCCTGATGGTAAAAGTCACCGCCTTGCGGGTAATCCATTGAGCGATAATCATCAGGAAATATGCGGCAGAAAAGAATGTAAAAATGAAAAGGCGGGAAACAACACCGGATATTTTCAGGAAAAACAGGCTTAGCGTTAAAATGCATGCTGTAATGGCCAGCTTGTAAAGATTCCGCCTGACCAAATGAGGTATATGCAGTTGCTTCACATCGTTAAAGTTGACGTGAATGATTGCAAAACTCAACAGGTACCCCAAATTTATTAATATCAATACCAGACGATAGGTGTCGTCGAACGGCAGGTCGAAAAGATAGTGCAAATAAAAAAATAGAAGATTCAACAAAACGATATCTTCTACAATAAACAGAATAGATAATAATATCAAATAACGGCCTTGTTTGTGCATGATAACAGTTTTATTAATTTTTTCACATATCGGGCAAGAATTTTATCGGGCATTATTCCGCAGTTACAGGAATATCTTCACAAATCAATTATTTCTACAGCGGTTCATCAAAAAAATCAATATCTACCTGGTAACAGGTATTGCGCTTGATTTCAATATTATTCACTCCTCCATCATCCTTAAGAGTAATCTGCTCTTTTACCCATAGCAAATGGGCGGGTTGACCCTGGAAACGGCCGGATACGGTAAACGTTGGAGGATTCGCGCTGCTGTGTTCGGCAACATAAAAAACGACCGTGTCGCTTCCCGCATAAGTATGGTTAACCGGTGTTAAAGCCGGTACCGAGGGCGAGTTGTCAAAAACATATCCTTTGGATGCGGCGCTGACGGTTACCGATTCTATCAGGAAATCAGGGTTAGTACTGGTGAGTTGAATCTTTGCCACACACCGGGCAAGCGTTATGTTGACGCTGTTATCGACTACATTGGCTTTCCCGCTCATCAGGAAAGGCGATGCGGGCGCTGGGGGAAAATCAGCGGTCAGGGGGTCCAGAAGCGTCGTAACAGGTACCGGAAGTTCCGTATCCAGGGCGGTTGTCAGTGCGTCAGACGGATTGGCAATCGCATAAAGCATTGTGACTGTACCGGGTATGGATAACGAGCCGCCCTCCGGCGACAGTATAAATTTCTGCACCACATCTCCCCCGACGACGCTAAAGAGGATGATGTTCCCTATAATCTCATTTTCTTCATCAGACGCTGCTGATTTCAACAGCGACCCGACCGTAAAATTGACGGTGACCATTCGATCCGGTACAGGCCCGTCGTCCGGCAGATCACGCTCGCAGCCGATTGGGATAAAAAGGCTGAACACAAGCAGCCACAG
>JAISDP010000304.1 GCA_031264715.1 Bacteroidales bacterium | reverse complement strand
GCCGCTTTCAGCGAGCGGGTCATGCATCACGCTTTGATGAATGTCTGTCATCCTGTTTTCGAGCGTTTCCAGATAAGCGGCAGTTATGCCACCCGTCCCGGCAAAGGGCAGTATGCCGCTCTGGAACATGCAAAAATCCTGGTACGCCGCCATCCGTGGTTCGGCAAGTTCGATGTGCGCAAGTATTTCGACAGCATCGACCACGAAACGCTCTATGACAACATCTGCCGTCTGTTCAAAGACCCGTTGCTGCTGAAAATCTTTCGCAGCATCATCGACAGTTATGCAGCAACGCCCGGACGCGGGCTTCCGATCGGAAATCTCACAAGCCAGTACTTTGCCAATTACTATCTGGCTTATGCCGACCATTTCGCCAAAGAGAAACTGCAATCGAAAGCCTACCTCCGCTATATGGACGACACGCTGTTTTTTCACGACGACAAGGACGCCCTGATCGAGATGATGAAGCGTTTCAATACATATGTAGACGGGAACCTGCATCTTTGCCTGAAACCCGCGTGCATCAACAGCGTGTCGAAAGGCGTTCCGTTTCTCGGCTATACCCTTTTTCCCCGCCATGTCAGGCTGAGCCGTATCAGCAGGAAACGTTTTGTAAAAAAATACGCCGCCTGTGCCGGCCGTCTGGCATGCGGCACATGGACGGAACGGGAGTATGCAGGGCATCTGTGTCCGCTGATCGCCTTTACCCGTTATGCTGATGCGCGACATTTCCGTCAAGCAGTATCTCAACGCATGGAAGCAAGCCCAAAGGTTCGAACCGCGTTCTTCGCGGCGGCAGTTGGAACAGCAACTGGAACATCAACAACGCCCAGAACTGCCGCTCTGCCTACCGTAACAACGACAACCCCGACAACCGCAACAACAACGTCGGGTTTCGTGTTGTGTTTTATCCTTAGCTCAAAATCTCCGGTGGATGCCGGACAGGATGAACCGGTTTGCAGTACCCTTTTTCCGAGGGATGAATAACAGTTACCGGCCGTTCCTGCCTTTAACCATGCGGCTGAAAGCCGGAACGGTTTTTATAACATTTCCCGCCCTGTCAGCGGCCTTGACCCTGACAGCGGTAGAGACGCGATGCATCGCGTCTCCAACCCCTGCTGGCAAAGACGCGATGCATCGCGTCTCTACAACGCCGTTGAGCCGAATTTGCAATCCGGCTCGGAACATATCCGGATGTGCAATCCGGAAATCGATTCCCGAATCGAAATATGATCATCTTGATAGCCTCAGTTTATTTCTTCAAACGGCAACTTAGCGAAGCGATCTCACCGTAAGGTAAATGCCGCTCAACGGGGGGACGGGATGCGACAATTTGAATTTTACCCGATCAATCATTTAATTCGTTTTATTTTATACTTTTGAGGAAATTTTAAAATCCATATTCCTAATGAAAAAAGTAGTTTGTTTTGTCGTAGCATTCCTGTGCATAGCAGTACTCACAGTAAACGCACAGAATTACAAGTATGAAACGGTTCCCGGCGATCCTCTCAAATCGAGGATTTATACGCTTGAAAATGGGCTGAAAGTGTATATGACGGTGTACAAGGAAGAACCGAGCATCCAAACGATGATCGCCGTGAAAGTGGGCGGGAAAAACGACCCGAAAGAAACCACCGGACTGGCGCATTACTTCGAACATATTATGTTCAAAGGCACTTCGCATTTCGGGACACAGGACTACAGCGCCGAAAAGCCGCTGCTGGACAGGATCGAAGCGGAATTCGAGATTTACCGCATGACAACCGACAGCCTCCGGCGCATCGCTGTTTACAAACGCATCGACAGCCTGTCGTACGAAGCCTCCAAACTTGCCATACCCAACGAGTACGACAAGTTGATGTCGGCCATTGGTTCCACCGGCACCAATGCCTACACGGGTTATGATATGACAGTGTATGTGGAAAACATACCTTCGAACCAGATCGAAAACTGGATCAAGGTGCAGAGCGACCGGTTTACCAACCCTGTGGTCCGGGGGTTTCATACCGAACTGGAGACAGTGTACGAAGAAAAGAACATGTCGCTGACGCAGGATAGCCGCAAGGTATATGAAACACTGCTCAGTTCGCTGTTCCAGAACCATCCTTACGGTACGCAGACAGTGCTGGGCACGCAGGAGGATTTGAAAAACCCGTCGATCACCAATATCAAGAAATATTTCAACACCTATTATGTGGCCAGCAACATGGCGATCTGCATGTCGGGAGATTTCAATCCCGACGAAGCCATCAAGGTAATCGACCGTTACATGAAGTCGATCCCGAAAGGAAACGCTCCCAAGCTCGATTTCAAGGCTGAGCCTGCAATCGCAACACCCGTCACGAAGATTGTACTGGGTAACGATGCCGAAAATGTATCCATAGGATTCCGTATTCCCGGTGCAAAATCGCCCGACTCGGATGTCCTCGACGTGATGAGCGACCTGCTGAACAACGGCAAGGCCGGGTTGATCGACCTGAACCTGATACAGAAACAGCGTGTGTTGAGCGCATCCGCTTATCCTATTTCGATGAGCGATTACAGCGTGTTTGTTCTATCGGGGCGACCCAAGGAAGGTCAAACGCTCGGCCAGGTGAAGGATTTGCTGCTGGAGCAGATCGAACTGCTCAAGAAAGGCGATTTAAATAAAGAACTGATACAGGCCACTATCGCCAACTACCGCCTGAATATGCTCTATCGCCTGCAAAGCAATTACAGCCGCGCCAACCTGTTCGTCGAATCGTTCATCAACGACATTCCGTGGAAGGACATTTGCCAGAAACTTGACCGCCAAGCCAAGCTGACGCCTAAGGATATTACAGACTGTGCCAACAAGTATTTTGCCAGCAATTATGTGGTGATATACAAGGAAAAAGGCAAGGATCCGAACGAAAAGAAAATGGCCAAGCCCGCGATCACTCCGATCGTGATCAACCGCGACGCCCAAAGCCAATTCCTGGCAGACATCATAAACAGCAAGGTAAAACCGATCGAACCGGTTTTTCTTGATTACAAGAAAGACCTTGTGATCAAGGAACTGCGTCCGCAGATACCATTGCTATATACACACAACAAGGAAAACAGCATCTTTACGGTTTATTACCGGTTCGACATGGGCAGCAACAACGACAAGGCGCTGGGCACAGCGTTCAATTACCTGAAATACTTAGGCACATCGAAATATACGCCCGAACAGATACAGATGGAATTTTACAAGCTGGCATGTTCGTTCGGCGTATCTTCGGGGAGCGATTATGTGTATGTACACCTTGACGGATTGTCCGATAATATGGAGAAGGCCCTTGCGTTGCTGGAAGAATTGATCAGCGATCCGCAAGTAAACGCCCCGGCCTTTACCAATTTAGTAGCCGACATCAAGCAACGCCGTAATAATGCGAAACTCAACCAGCAGACTATTTTCAGTTACCTGCGCAATTATGCCATCTGGGGCTCGAAATCGTCGATGACCAATGTGCCTTCGTCCGCCGAACTCGACCGGTTGAAACCCGAAGAACTGACCGCCCGCATCAAGGATCTGGCGAATTTCCCGCACAAGGTAATGTACTACGGCCCGCTGAGCGAAAAACAGGTTACGGCGTTGCTGAACAAGTACCACAAAACAGCATCGACACTGAAACCGTATCCGCCGGCCGTTAAGTTCACGCAACAATCCACCGACCAGAACAAAGTACTGTTCGCCAATTACGATTCGAAGCAGTTGTATCTCTCGATGGTGACCAAAGGCGTGTCCTACAGCAATTCGCTGTACATCCCCTGTACAATGTACAACGAATATTTCAGCGGCAACATGAATTCCGTTGTTTTCCAGGAAATGCGCGAGGCTCGCGGTTTGGCTTACTCGGCTTACGCGTATTATTCGCAGCCCTCGAAACCGGTTTTCGACTACATTTTCTTTTCGTTCATTGCCACGCAAAACGACAAGATGGACGAGGCTTTGACGGCTTTCCTGAGTATCATCAACAATATGCCCGAGTCCGAGAAAGCATTTACGCTTGCCAAAGACCAGGTAGTGAGCAATATTAGGAAGCAACGCATCCGCAGGACTTCCATCATGTTTAACTACCTCGACGCACAGGAATTCGGCTGGGATCACGACAAACGGAAAGACCTCTTCGACAAAGTTCAGACCTGGACGCTCGACGATGTAAAAAAATTCCAGCAACAGTATGTGAAGGATAAGAAATACACCTATTGCGTATTGGGTGATGAAAAAGACCTCAACCGGGAAGTCGTGGATAAATACGGTACTTTGCAGAAGTTGACCCTGGAAGAAATATTCGGATATTAGCCTGACGCCGGCAGGCGTCCAATTTGGATGACCCCGGGCAAGCCGCAGACGCAGCCCGGGGTAGAAGCGGTAGAGGCCGACGCTCCTCTCCCGTCCGAACTGCGAAGCAGTTCAACCCACTACGGGGTTGCGGTAAAGCGCTGTCCTCCGTAGTACCCCGTGTTGCGCTTCGCTTACACGGGGTTATCAACATTGGATGCCTTCCGGCATCCGGCTGCAAGAGCGAAACATTCCGAGCG
>JAISDP010000236.1 GCA_031264715.1 Bacteroidales bacterium | reverse complement strand
TGGTAAACTCGAATATTGTATCGAAATGATGCAGAAATGCGGCATTACCGACCGTGATATGTTTTTCCCGCAGTGAAGCCGTGATGATGAAGTTATTCAAAAAATGGGGCTCTATAACGAATTGTATGGGTAAAAAGGAGAGATACGCGGTATCAGTTTGCATTAATGACTTGAAAAGTCATCATTTTCATAACCGGAGGTCAATGACCTCCGGGAAAGGCTATGTACGGATAGCTGCCTGTAAGGCAGGACTGACATGCCACAAAACATATTTCGACAGCGTTCTGTCCTCCGGACAGCGGAAAGCAGTATTCCGGTTTCCGCAGGTCAATGACCTGCGGTTACGAAAATTGAATCCTTCCAGGATTTTGAATTATCCACACAAAACGTTATAGAACCAAAAAAAATTTCATCTTCGTGTAACAATTCCTTTTTTGCATCGTCTTTATTTTGTAAAACTGTTGTAACAATTGTCAAAAAGCCAGGGCAAACTGATGTAAGTGAATGGACAGGACCTCTTTTAATCAATTAATGGCGCATCTGCGGCCGAAGCTGTATCGCTTTGCCCTGGCTTTTACCAGGCGGACGGACGAGGCCGAAGACGTTGTCCAGGAAATTGGAGTAAAGTTGTGGGAGCGGCGCGGTGAACTTGATGCATTGCAAAGCGTGGAGGCTTACGCGATGAGCGCCGTGCGGAACCGCTGCCTCGACTATGCCCGTTCGCCGTACCACCGGACGGATGAATGGATCGAAGTCCATGACACCGTACACGAACAGACGCCGTATAAAAGCATTGAACAGGCTGATATGGCAGCGTTTGTGAGACGATTGATCGATCGGTTGCCCGAACAACAGCAAATGGTGATCCGTCTGCGCGATATCGAAGGATACGAGCTGGAGGAGATTGCCGAAATACTGGGGATGAACGGCGGGGCGGTGCGCACGAACCTGTCGCGTGCCCGGCAAAAAATACGTGAAGAACTTTTAAAACAATAAAGGTATGAACGAACAAAAAGTACATGAGTTGCTCCGGCGCTATTTCGACGGGGCGACATCGCTGGACGAGGAACGCGAATTACAGCGTTATTTTGCCGGGGAGGATATACCCGGTTCACTGGAAGCGTACCGCCCCATGTTCACATTCTTTGCCGAAGAACGGGCTGTGAAGCCGGCGGTGCAAAAATCTGCGGCACGCACTGTCCGCTTAAGCCGGGCTATTGTCGCCGGCATCGCGGCAAGCGTCGCTATCCTGTTCCTGGTGAGCCTGCCGAAAACGCAGCCCGACAAATATGCCTATTATGTGGACGGGCAACGCGTATACGACAAAGCGGCAGCCATGGAGTTGGCCGGAGACAGGCTGCAAATGCTGGCAACAGCCATGCAAAAGGCGCGAAGCAGCATGGCGGCTTTCGAAAAGGTACAGGAAAGCAACCAGTCGCTGCAACAGTTCGATAAAATTTCGAGCGCATACCGGCAAATGGAAAAAGTAGGCTCCAAAATACAGGATGCAGCCGCAAGTAACTAAGAATTAAAACCTGACAGGTCTCGAGTAAAAAAATTAAAAAAACAGTAACATGAAAAGATTTGTTCCCATTTTAATCATTATGATGTTGGTCGGTGTGCCGTCGGAGGCATACGGGCAGAAAGATGCCGGGGATGATCCCGTTATCAGGATATTCAATAAGTACGAGGAAAAGGAAGGCGTTGAATCCATCACTATTTCGCCGGCTTTATTAGGCTTGATGAAAAACGGAAAAACCAGCGACAGGAAAACCCAGGATTTAATTTCGAAAATCACGGGGTTGCGTATACTCACCCTTACCGACGGAGTCAATGGCAAAGGCCGCGCCAACCGTGAAGCGCTCACAGCCGAATTGCAGGCTGTGGTAAAAAAGGATTTCGAAGAAATCATGAAAGTGAAAAGCTCGGGCGAACGCATCGAACTGTATGTGCGGAATAAGCCGGACTGCGGGGAGTGCAAAGGCGCGCTGCTCTTTATTACTTCGGCATCCAACTCGGTCACAGTGATGCACCTTGCCGGAACCATCGACAAAAGCCTGATTGATGCCGTGATGAACGGTGAAATAGCCACCTCAAACAAGTGAGTTTAAAATTCAATATCTATTTAAAAAATAAAAATTATAGACACATGAAAAAATTATCGACAATCCTTTGTATTGCTTGCATATCAGTAAGTGTAACCGCTCAATCGGGCGTAAGGATCGGCAACCTGGAAATATCCATCAAAAAAAGCACGTATGATCGGGACACACTGATGCAGGTTACCGTTATAGACCCCTGCCCGCCTTGCCCGTCGGAAAACGAAACCCGTCCCGAACCCAGGAAAAATCCATACAAATATCATGTATCGTCGTTTTTTGTCGGTATGGGCTTTATTCTGCCGGACAATGGCAATGATTACTACACGGTATTAGGCGGCAGCAGCATCAGTATTGATGCCGGATGGGTGCGCCGGTACCAGATTTCGCGCCGGTTTGCATTAGGCGGAACGTTTAATTATTCGTACTGTAACTACAAGTTGAGGGATGCTGCCGAGAACCCGGTGTTTATGGAGGAAGTAATCGGCAAGCCCTTTGCCAGGAAGGATATTAGCAAACAGGCATATCGTTGCCACGATATTGCTGCGGGCGCCTTCGCGCGTTTTTACCTGGTTCCACCCAAATGGCGCAACAACGACGGGATGTATATCGACCTCGGCGTACAGGGCGACTTTGCGTTCAGCAAATATTACAGGTTCAACACACATTCGGAAGGGAAGGACAGGTACCACAACGATTATGCCTTCAATCCCTTCACCGCCTCTGCTGTCGCGCGCATCGGCTGGAGCTGGTTTGCCGTCTTTGCCCGCTACCGGTTCACTGATGCATTTAACTCAAAAGCGCTACCTGCGGACCTTCCGCCGGTCACCATCGGGATACTCTTTTAGATAGACAGGTTGAGGATATATCGTCCCTGA
>JAISDP010000244.1 GCA_031264715.1 Bacteroidales bacterium | reverse complement strand
TGGCTGCTGTTTCCGATCCACACGAAATTGCTAACGTTTTAGGTGTTGGAGGAATTGAATTTATGATCGATAATTCGGCTCAAGTACCTTTCAATTTTATTTTCGGCGCGCCATCCTGTGTGCCTGCCACGTCGTTCGAAACGGCAGGTGCATCTATAACAGCTGACGATATTGATAAACTGTTCCGTAACGGTAAAGTTACTTACCTTTCCGAGATGATGAATTTTCCCGGAGTTATACATCATAACCCGGATGTAATGGCGAAAATTGAAGTTGCCCGCAAATATGATAAACCTGCCGATGGGCATGCACCGGGACTTTCCGGCGAGGCGCTCAGGCAGTATGCTGCGGCAGGGATCTCCACCGACCACGAATGTAGCGCTCTTGAGGAGGCTGAGGAAAAGATTCGTTTGGGGATGAAAATACTGATCCGCGAAGGCAGTGCGGCGAAGAATTTTGATGCCTTATATCCTTTGATCGAAAAATATCCTGACAGGGTAATGTTCTGTACGGACGATTTTCACCCTGATGATTTACTCCGCGGGCATATAAATACGCTTCTTGCAAAAGGCATTACAAAAGAATTGGATTTATTTTCCTTATTGCGGGCAGCTACCTTGAATCCTGTCAGGCATTACCGGATAGATCAGGGGCTACTGCAAACAGACGATCCTGCAGATTTTATCGTTGTGGATAATCTGAAATATTTCA
Organism: Bacteroidales bacterium; assembly: GCA_031264715.1. Lineage (GTDB taxonomy): Bacteria > Bacteroidota > Bacteroidia > Bacteroidales > UBA4181 > JAIRLS01. Next base: position 4,320 of record JAISDP010000244.1, on the reverse strand, counting down.
CCGTCCTGCAAAGTTTTTTACGCGGTATTTGTTTGTATGATCGGGTGGGAGAGGAGGTCGATTTGGCCGGAATACTGCGTAAAGACTCACCGAAGGCAGCAGGCGGGGGGAGAGGCTTTCCTAACCGGTTTGGAGCTTCTAAAATTAACGTCTCCGATCTGCAAGTTATAGCTGCTGCTTCCCAAATGAAACTGATGCAGGTATTTGACGGTGATTTATTCACAAAACAAGTTTTTTGCGACGTACAAAAGTTCGTTCCGGTGACATCCGATATTGATGGCGACATCCTGAAAATAGCTGTTCTTAATCGCTATCATCCTGCAAAGCCTGCTGTGGCTTTTGTTCGGGGTTTTGGTTTAAAGCGCGGCGCTTTGGCATCGACCGTGGCACACGATAGCCACCATATTGTTGCAGTGGGTTGCGATGACGACTCGATAGTTACTGTAATAAATCATATAATTGATATGAAAGGCGGATTAGCAGCTTATTGTGATCAACAGCTAATTGATCTAAAGTTAGATATTGCAGGTTTAATGTCCTCGGCATCCGGCGAAGAAGTCGCTCAAGTTTACGGGCAGCTTAACAGGGCTGCATCACGTATGGGCAGTACCTTGACGTCGCCTTTCATGGCACTTTCGTTCATGGCTTTGCTCGTCATTCCCGAGTTGAAACTTAGCGATAAAGGTTTATTTGACGTCAATCGGTTTGGCTGGACCGGTCTTTTTACAGATGCGTGAGAATCCCTAACAATAAATGGCTTGGGTAAATTTCGAAATAAAAAAGCCTGTGCATAAAACACAGGCTTTGGAAACTGTAATTTCAATTAATCACGGCTGCTTCCCGATATAGGCCAGGATACCGCCATCCACATACAGGATATGCCCGTTGACAAAATCGGAGGCCGGCGAAGCCAGGAAAACTGCAGGTCCTGCAAGGTCTTCCGGGTTACCCCAACGCGCTGCCGGGGTCTTGGAGATGATGAACGAATTGAACGGATGCCCTTCGGTGCGTAGCGGCGCGGTTTGCGGCGTAGCAATATATCCCGGGCCGATGCCGTTGCATTGGATATTGTACTGCCCGTATTCCGAAGCAATATTGCGGGTGAGCATCTTCAGGCCACCCTTAGCCGCAGCGTAGGCCGATACGGTTTCGCGGCCCAGTTCGCTCATCATCGAGCAGATATTGATGATTTTGCCGCCGCCTTTCCTGATCATGCCCGGGATCACGGCTTTCGATACAATGAACGGCGCATTCAGGTCGACATCGATCACTTGGCGAAATTCGGCAGCCGACATTTCCACCATCGGGATACGCTTGATGATACCGGCATTATTCACGAGAATATCAATAACGCCAACTTCCTTCTCAACCCGGGCAACAAGTTCGTTCACCGCGGGTTCGTCGGTCACATCGCACAGATATCCGTGGGCGGTGATACCGTTCTTCTTATAGGCGGCCAAGCCCGAATCGACCAATTCCTGTTTGATATCGTTGAAAACGATGGTGGCGCCGGCTTTGGAAAGCGCCGACGCAATGGAGAACCCAATTCCGTAGGATCCTCCTGTAACCAGGGCAACTTTGCCATTCAATGAAAAACTTGTCATAATACTTATTTTTTTAATGATTGATAACGTAATAAGGCTTCGATATAATAATAATCGGCATAGGTGAGCGGCACATCAATTTCCGACTTGTGCGGCATCGACCCTACCGAATGTTTCAGGATGAAATTCCCGTTGGCGCCCTTTTCGGCAAAGTATTCGGGCGACGACAGCGTACGGATCTGCGTTTCGGCCACATCCAGGTATGTTTTTGCCAGTGCTGCATCCACATAACCGCTCAATTCGATTAATGCCGATGCTGTAATGGCTCCGGCCGAAGCATCACGCGGAGCATCGGGTATTTCGGGCGCGTTGAAGTCCCAATAAGGTATCTTATCCGCAGGCATATTGGGATGATTCAGCATAAAGGCGGCGATATGCCTGGCCTGTTCCAAATACTTCGCATCCTTTGTTTCGCGGTACATCACCGTGAATCCGTACAATCCCCAAGCCTGTCCGCGCGACCATGCCGATTCGTCGGAGAATCCCTGGTGCGTATTTTTCTTTTCGGGCTGCCCGCTGATCGTGTCGTACGAAACCACATGGTATGAACTGTAATCGGGACGGAAATGGTTTTTTATCGTCATATCGGCGTGCGAAATGCAGATATCGCGATATTTCGGATTGCCCGAAGCCTTCGAAGCCCAGAACAGAAATTCGAGGTTCATCATATTGTCGATAATCACCGGGAATTGCCATTTTTGGTTCGAGCCCCACGACTGTATGCATCCTGTCTTTGGGTTAAAACGGCTGGCAAGCGATTCGGCGCCAATAAGCATGACACTGCGATAAGCCGTATCTCCCGTAAGGCGGTAACCGTTACCAAAACTGCAATAAAGCATGAACCCCAGGTCATGTGTTCCCCTGTTATACTTTTCCTTTTCGATACGGGCGGTATAGTTGCGCGCATCGTCAAGAAATGTTTCGGATTTATTGTATTCGTAAAGGTACCATAGCGACCCCGGCACAAAACCGCTGCACCACCATGACGAACCGCTGATTACCGGCTTGCCTTCGGCATCGATGGTTCGAGGCAACTTATCGGGCTGGTCCAGGAGCGATCCGGCCATCAACAGGTATTGTTCGGCCGAACGGTCGAGACGGTTTTGGATCAGGCCGGCCATTGGTTCCTGTTTCGGTTGGCACGAGGCCAAAACTATGGCTGCTAAAATAATCACAAAATTCTGTTTCTTTATTTTCCTTTTCATTTTATCACATATTTAAAATTTATGTGTGCAAAGTTATCATATTCTTGTGAGGAATTGATAACTTTGTGGCAGATTGTTATAAAAAAAAATCATTCATGCGTATCCTGCACACAGCCGACTGGCATCTTGGAAAACATTTGGGACAGTACGAGCGTACCGGCGAGCATGCTCTTTTCCTGCAATGGCTGCTCAATCAGATCAACCGGCAGTCAATCGACGTGTTGATCGTCGCCGGTGATATTTTCGATACCGGGAACCCTTCGAACACCGCATTGAAACAATATTATGATTTCCTGTGGCAGGTAAAGGACACTTGTTGCCGCGATGTGGTGATCGTTGGCGGCAATCACGACTCGGTATCCACCCTCAATGCGCCGCGCGACCTGTTGCGGTTTTTCAACGTACATGTCGTTGGCGGGGTTCCCGAAAATTTCAGCGAGCAGGTAATCGAAATTAAGGACGACTGGGGAACAACACAATTGGTGGTGTGTGCTGTGCCATTCCTTCGCGATAAAGATATTCGCTTATCCGTCCCGGGTGAGTCGGCTAACGAACGCCGGCAACGCATCAGCCAGGGGATCGCGGAACATTACCGTAATCTTGTACCGTACATCATGCCATACAAGGAACGGCATATCCCTGTTATCGCTACCGGGCATCTTTTTACGGCCGGTGCACAAGCTTCACCCGACAGCGAAAAGGACATTCATGTGGGCAACCTCGGGCAGGTAGCCGGCGACCAGTTTCCCACAGAGTTCGATTACGTTGCATTGGGACACCTGCACCGTCCCCAGTTAGTGAACAGGATGCCGCACATTCGTTACCCGGGGTCGCCTGTCCCGTTGAGCTTCTCGGAGAATAGTGACGGAAAGGCGCTGCTGGCAGTCAGTTTCATTGATGGAAAGCTTTCTGAGGTGGAAGAAATACCGGTGCCTGTCTTGCGACGATTGATTCGAGTGAAGGGCGACTGGGAAAAGGTTAAAGCCAAGCTCTCGCTGATAGAATCCCGGGATGGCGAATTGCCGGCATGGATAGAGATACAGGTGGAAACAGATGATTATATTGATGATTTGGATAAGCAACTGATAGCAATGGAGTTAGTAAATTTAGAGATTGTTTTTGTAAAGCAAATCCGTATGCGTCAGCATCAAAGTATGAGCGAAACAGTTGAAGAAACACTTTCGTTAAATGACATTAACCCACTGACTGTATTTGAAAAGCGTTGTGAACAGGATTATGCGGAAACAGGTTATGACGACCTGCTGCAAACCTTTCGCGAAGCTTTGGAATTGATGGAAGATAGAAAGTCCCGTTAGGGTCAGAGACCGCTGACTCAATTATCCACTCAAACTCCTGAGTGTTTTCAGGCAAATAATCAATATTTCGAGGAACTGTCGGATTTTGTCTTACGATATTATCTATCATCATATCCATGTTCATTGAAATATCCATTTCAATATCCCATACATTTTTAAATACAATAGTACAAAGTCTTTATCCACTGTAATCAA
>JAISDP010000218.1 GCA_031264715.1 Bacteroidales bacterium | reverse complement strand
GGGCTCAACGGAAAAATGGGCTTTATAGATAAAACAGACAGTGTGGTAATTCCTCTTATGTATGATTGGGCAGATTTTTTTATTGAAGGGTTGGCGAAAGTACGTTTAAATTATAAATGGGGTTATATAGATAAAACCGGCAAGGTAGTAATCCCTCTGAAATATGATTTTGCTCATGAATTTCCAAATGGATTGATACGGGTAACAATTAACGGCAAGTCCGGATTTATTGATCAGGCAGGGAATGAACTTGTTCCCGTAAAGTATTCCGTGGATAAGGCAATACAAAAACTAAACAAATTTCTAAACAAAAACGGATTAATGCTGGCAATAACTAATGGAAAGTTAGGAATTGTTGATCAAAATCGGGGAAGACTTTATTCCGATAAAATATTCCTTAGGTAAGGCAGTATCTCATTTCTCTCTACGGCAGCAAATATATCAAAACCCGGGTTTACAGATGATTTGCGCAGTTATTCGGGCCTCCATTCATAGGCGCCCAGATCTGGCGCCGGGCCGACAGTACGGCTATTCCCGTCTATGTCTTCCGTTACCGGCGGGACTATCCCGCTATCGCCCGCATCGCGGGCCGGCGATTTTTCCTTTAACCGGAAATTAGCCTTGGACGGCTCTATAAACATAGGGTCTGTGTTTACCAGTACATTTGCAAACCCGGATGTTGCCGTGTCCATGGCGGTTCGAAGTAAACACCTGTCGAACATGCAGGCATCCGCCCCATTCACATCAATTTCATTGCTCATTGTACCGTATATGATGGAATTTCCGAAAAATACGTTTCCGGGGATTTTTCCTTCGATGTCCGAATACGTTTGATTGACTGTCAGTACGGCTGTGGAAGTACGGCGTATGTATGGCGAATAATTATTGGCAACGGTACAATAAGCGAACCTTGACGTTCCGCCACCGAACAAACCGACGACGTGCGATCCGCAATTGGCCGCCAGGCAATTAACGGCATCCACATCGGCCGCAAAAACAGTTATCCCTGCGTTCGACATATTCGTAACAGCAACCGCGTCCAATGTAATAGCCGGTATCTGTCCGTATCGCGGATTCCCGAATACCAACCCATTAGTACCATTACGGATTTCCACATGACGCAACAGGTTATCACGGCTGGCCGTACCAAAAGTAATACTTCCCCACTGCCCGGGTATATCGCGGTACATTTTTTCCAACCGGTCGCCGGTCATAACAATAGGCTGATCTGCCGTACCCTCGGCCACCAGCGAGCCTTTTACATGAATACCGGCATCCCTGTGCAGATATACATGTACGCCTGCTTCGATACGTAATGTTTCCAATGTGTCCACCGTCAGTTGACCATATACCAGATATGGTTTGGGGCCTGCCCACGTTGTAGCGCCAACCGTTTCGTTGCGAAGAATATATACATCCTGCCCGTATGCTTCCAAACAGACACGTTGCCTGTTGGTGTTGGTTTCGAACAGGATAGAGTCGCCAATCACAACGGGCAGGTCGCTGTTTTGAGGATCGACAGTCACTTCCACAAAGATATACATACTGTCGCGAGCGGCAATTTCCACACCTTTTGCGCTTTCGGCTGCCAACCCGTCGATATTAAGCCTGAAAGGAGAACTGCTGCCACCGGCTAATGCGATATTTGTCCGGATGGCCTGCTTGTTAGGGTTATACACCATCAGGCGATGTGTAGCCGAACCCAACATGGTGAAAACAGTATCGAACTGAACCGTATCTGCCGAAAAAGCTAGTCGACAACCGGGATCGGTGGTAATATCGTTCCGGGAACAGGAGAGAATGAATAACAATAAAAAAAACCAACCCAACCCTCTCCCAAGCGGGGAGGGAGACGTTGCTACAGACCGTACACCGGGTAAAGGCTTCATTTTTATTGATTATTGGTAAGTGATTATGATAAGAGGCAAGATGTGATGGATCAGCCGGGGGGGTGAGACTTTATCCGCCAATTCATCAATACGAAATCCATCGGCAGGGCGGAGCAATACGCGCACATCAATATGCCCGGCAAGTTTCTTGAGCAGATCGAAATGGGTCAGTTCCAGTCCCATTGCTTTAACAAACGAAGGACGATAGGTATTGATGCGTAATGCATGAAATTTATCGACGCCTTTCAACGGGATTTCCTTGAAACCGTCCTCAGCGTGTCTGCCCAGGATATATATGGCTTTGGAAGGAAGCGCTTCGGTAATAAAAGCGGCATGTTCGGGGTAACCGCATTTCCTGGCGCGGTTACCAAGGGAACATGCGGACGACGGGTTGCGACCCAATTGCTGTCCGGAATCGTCGCAGAGTTTGAGTTGCGGCATACCGGGATTAACCATAGGTACGCCCTGCCCGGTGAACGAAATGGCGCTTACATCATCGGCCAGCATACGGTAACCGCGGCCAACCAAAGCTGCTGCCAAAGTTGATTTTCCGATACCTGACGGCCCCGAAAAACTAATCGCCTGCCCATCCATGCAAATCGTGCTGCCATGGAAAGGCAGCAACCCCCGTTGATGCAAAACGGCGCCCATAGCCGATCCCAGCAGGTAGATGCGCACATCCTCAGGTGAAACACCTTGAGCAGCATCCACCACAATTTCCTGTCCGTCATGTATCCAGTAATTGGCCACATTGGTTATTTTCAACAGTATCTGCCCGGAACAGCCTTCAATCCAGTCACCAAGCGCCATTCCATGATCCAGGTGAAAAGGAGCATCATCCAGACGTATCTGCACATCAGGTGTGGATTGCCCCACATCAGGCATCAATTCGGGACACTCTACCTGCGACTCGATGACAAGACCAAAAGCGTGGTAAAAGAAATTCATGAACACAAAGATAGGAAAAAGCATTTGCGACTCACCTTCGATACACATAATCGCACATAACCGGAAAATAAAAACGGCTTGTATATTCTTCATACAAGCCTTTTTTTGATGGCAACTATGCTAATTAAAGCAACTAAGGGTCTATCTATCGAGTCATTAGTAACATCTTGCGAGTATCAAACAAAACTGTAAGCCCACTCGCATATGTATATCCGTACTTGGTTTCAAGAATTTTACGCGTGTACCAGATGGTGGATTCGTTACATTTACGATTCTTCAAATCAGGTTTTTCTTTTTGCAACGACATGTCAACTTCGCTCCAATACTTGCTAAATTCGGGGAAAGTTCCCAACAGGTCGTGCACTGGATGCAACAACAACCGGTCGTATGGGCAACTCGCCCTTGCAGCAAGCTGGTAGAGCAGCAAAAATATATCGCTGTCCTGTTGCCTGCAAAATTCGATCAGTTCCTGGAATTCCGCCCCATTGCATTTTAGCAACTGCCGTGTAGCATCTTCACGAACCGGCATCGAATCAAGAGGAGCCCAGCAATTCAGCCAGGCAATATATTTCCGGTCGAATTCTTTGCGTACTTCAAGGTTGATCCTGTCGGCCAAGGCATCCAGGATATCCAGTTCTTTCTGCGTCAGTGCAGGCTGCATGTCGTAATCCGGCATACTTTCATCGGAAAACATCCCGGCAATATACATGTTGTCCGAATGAATATACGAATCAAGCCTCTGTATTTGATCTGCCAATACAGCGCCCCGCTTGGAGCACGAGGTGATAAATATTCCTGATGCAAGAAAGAATGTGATTACCAAATATTTAAAATATCTAATAATTTCCATATCAAATTAAATTTGCTTATATGTTTCTTGTTATCAAAGATGCGGCAAAGTCCAAAACGTTGCGTCAAAAAGTTAAAAAAATATAAAAAAAATATTCCTTAACGCATGGCGTAAACTTTTTCGCGCACCACATCAGCCCATTGATGATAATTTTTTGATTTATCGAAGATCGCATATGGTATTGGAGCGCCAAATTTTAAGTGCAAATGTTGATTTTTTTGTTTGAAAAACTCATCCACGAGAAAAGTCATTTCGATATTGGCCTTGATCCTGAGTTTTTTCCGGAAATTGGCCAGGTTATAAAAGAAATTCGAATTGCGGCCTTCGAAATAAACAGGTACCACATCGCGATTATATTGTACGGCTTTCTGGATAAAGTTCTTGTTCCATTTCAGGTCGGTAATTTGTCCTTTGATCTTCCGCGAACATAAGCCGGCCGGGAAATAGAGCACTTGTGCGTCACTCGAATAGGTTTCGTCTATCTTTTGGGCATATTCGGTCGATTGCCGTCCGTGTTTGTTTACCGGTACAAATACCGGCTCAAAGTTCTTGATATTCAGCAGCAAATCATTGACAATAAAACGTATTCCGGGAAACCTCGTTCCGATGGCATCCATCAGCACCAAACCATCGAATCCGCCTAACGGGTGATTGGAAGCAAAGGTATAACGGCCATTAGCGGGAACCTGTGCCAGTCCCTCCATGTCGTATGTCACCTTCATGTCCTCGAGGATGCTCCGCACAAAAGCTAACCCGTACCGGTCGCGGTAATCGTAAATGATGCGGTTTACCTCGTCCTCGTGGATGAGCCTTTTCATGAGGGAGATCACGAAACCCGGCATCATTTTGACCAATGTCGGGTTCTTCCTGCGGATTACCTCCTTGATATCTATGAATTTCCTTGATTCCATTCAAAATTCGATCAACGCAGCAGAGGTAAGTCATGCCTTGCCTCTGCTACTGCAACCTGGTTATTTCAATATCCCTGATTTCCTGCCCGATCGACTGCAGTTCCTGCAGGAACATTTCTTTACCTTTTTCGTCTGTGGTAACGATCCGGTCGGCAAGTGACGTGTAATACGCCACAGCATCCTGCATGTTCTTGCAAAACGACCGGTAATATTTCATTTGCTTGATATTTTCCGGATCAAGGACTTCGTCTAATTGTTCTTTCAGGTAGCCAATATATATCTTCAACTCGTTGATGAACATGTGCGGGCGGTAGGTTTTGCGCAACAGGTTGATGCGCCCGTAAATATGGTCGACCATTTCCTTGAGTGACACAACCTTATCGAAATAAGCCAGGTTGGGGCCCGGACATACCGTAACACCCATGATGTCTTTTCTGATGGGTGGCGTTTGATACCTGTGTACAGCCGTATTGCTCAGTCCGATGCACAAACATTCGCGGGTCAGCAATTGATGACGTTTCTTTTGACGTTCCTCTTCGGTTATTTCCTCCTGCGCCAACTGTTGCAACTTTTTCTTCAGGTATGCTACGGATGCCGTGCATATCGGTTTTTCGGTAAACTCGGTATTGGCTTGCAGCAACTTTTCGCTACACGGGCTTCCCGGGCGGTTTTCGGCTATAAGGCGGTATTTTTCCCTTTCGCCCGAAGCGCCTTTCAGGTAATTGAACGGCACACCCAGCGGCGAATTCTTGCTCAGGACGATATCCTTCTCGGTGGAGGCGGCCAGTAATTCAAGCGTTTCGTCGTCGATAACAACGACTTCGGGCACCAGTATGAACGGGCTTCCCCAACCGGTGGCATCTACCTGGTAATACTCTCGCAGGAAAGTATCCTCTTCGGCCGTACCGATACCGCCCTGCACCGTTACCTTGATGGCCGGACGCGTTGCCGGCGGTATTTTGCCCTTTGCCGTGAGCGCCCTGCAATAAATGTCGAAAAGCTCCTCGGTTAGTGCTTCCCGTTTATTTTTAAATTCTTCGAGGATGGGCCCCAGCATAAATCCGTCGCTGGCAAAAGCATGGCCGCCGCAGTTCAAACCCGATTCAATGCGAAATTCGGAAACCCAGAGTCCTTTCTTAGCCAGGTATTTGCCCTGTATGATGGCCGAACGGTGGTCGCTCACCTTAATGACAATCTTTTTAACGAACTCGCCATCTCTTATCTCCGTGAAAACATCGAGTTGCTCCATGTAATTGTACAGGCGCGGATTCATGCCGGCTGAAAAGATGATGGACGAATTCTTCAATTCGCTGTTGGCATAGCCGCGCAAGGCAGCTACAGCATCCGAGCCGTTTTCAATCACCGACCCGTCCGCATGGTAACGTTCGTTGTCCAGTTTGGTCATGATATTCACATCGATACAGCCGGCTTTCACCTCCGTACGCAACTTTTGCTCCATTTTCCGTTGTTCGTGCCGGTCGTGCATTTCCTGCATCTGCCGGTACATCTTTTTCATGAAACTGCCTTCGGGCAACATCTCAAAGTATTGCACCAGTTCGGAACCCGCCTCAAAGGTCGATTCCCTGAGCCGGTCGATCTGCTTGTTGACAATCCTGTTGAGCAGGTTCAGGTAATCGGTGATGCGTTTGGCTCGATAATCGGGCTCAGTAACATGGATAGGCAAATAAGGCTCATCGATTTTCTGATAGTAATGCTGGCGCATCCGTTCGATGAGCGTATCTTCGATGATGGAAACGACGGACGATATGCCGAACCGGGCTACTTTTACCGGGGAATCGATCGTATAGGCCAGCCCCATGACGGGAATGTGGAACGTATGAAAATATGTGTGCTTGTCCATTAATATAGATTGATGCGGGCAAAGATAGATTAATTATGGAAACTTATGCAAAAAATTCTATTCCCAGGAGTGTAATATCGTCGAAAATAGCCTGGTTGTTCCCGTTCAGGTTTTGCGTATCGATCACTTCACTAATGACACCGTCGATATCGGGCACGTGCTGTATGGCCGACTCCAGGACATAGAATGCCGATTTGACGCCACCTTCGCCCGTATCGGACAACAATTCCACCAATCCGTCGGTATACGAAAGCATCAGACTGTGTTCCATGATGGTGAGCCTTTTTACGCTGATAAAAGGTATACGTTCGAGCATTCCGATGGCAAGGCAGGCACTTTCGAGCAATTTGATATTTTTGCTGTCCGTCCGGTACAGAATGACCGGCGTATGACCGGCATTGGCATATTCAAGCTGATGGGTATCATAATCGAAGCGTGCAATGAATATGGTGATGAATTTTTCGCCCTGCGCACTCTCGTACACACGCTTGTTCAGTTTCTGCAAAAGGCTGTCCATCGAAATATCCGAAGTAAACAAAGCCCGCAGGGTCGCCTGGAAGTTGGACATCAACAATGCAGCCGCCATTCCTTTGCCCGACACGTCGGCCACGCAGAATCCCAGCTTGTTGTCGCCCAGCTCGATACAATCGAAATAATCGCCCCCTACTTCATAATGCGGCTTGTAGAAAGCATTCATCAGCAGGTGCTGGTTACGTGGAAGATCTTTGGGGTTGGGCACCAGCATGTTTTGCATTTGCGAAGCCAGTTCCAGCTCTTTACGTAGCGCTTCCTGTTGCAAACTTTCCCGGAACAGGCGGATATTCTCGATGGCTACCACAATGATGTTGGAGATGGTTTGTATAAAATGCAGGTGCTTGATCACCGGGCTTACGCCTTCCATCTCCTCCTCGATGTCGCCGATCAGTACATAGGCAATGGGCACGTAATTGTTGTAAACCGGGATCACGATATCAAGGCCGGGCAGGATATCCTGTTCGGATGTAACAAACGTGATTTCGGTATACGAAAGCAGGTTCTCTTCCACCTTGATGTTATCAATGACATCATTTGGCACCCCGGCCGAAAGGATACATTCCCAACCGTCCTGATGTTTGAACATGACGACTTTCCCGATATTGAGCTTGCTGCAAAGAATGTCCACATAGCTTTCCAGCAGCACATTCACCGGTTGGTTGTTGTTAATCGCACGAGTAACCTCAAGCAGCGAATTTAATTTAAACTTGAGTGTTTGCGTGGAGGATTTTTCCGACATTTTACAGTTTTTTGATGATGATTTGAAGTTTGAATGGCAAATTTAGTATAAATCTTCGAATCCAATAAGCCTATTTTTGAATGAAAAACTTGACAATGATATTCGAATCGAGCGAAAGTTGCAGGAGAGAAGCTACTTTACCTTTATTGATCGCAATTTCGAGGTATCCCGAAATATTGAACACCGCCAGCAGTTCGCCACGGCTTGTCTCGTGGAAATACCTGTTGATGCGGTTGATCTTGTAGCGCGTACTCTGCACCATAATCTCGAATGGGCGTCCCTTGCCGACCCTTTCGAAATCGTCGCGCGTGATGTTGGTGATCACATTGCCGAAAGCATTGATGTGGATAATTGTTCCCGTGATCTGCGATTCGTCAACGGTTGCCAGTACCGTTCCCATGCGCTGGTAATCGGCATAAGCGCTGCCCAATTCGGCAATATCGCCGCCATTGACCAGGTGGACAGCGGCAGGCGCGAACACCGAAATGGCCGGGTAATTGGGCGATGCATCATCCTTGAACTTCTCGATGCGCACCACAGCCTCGGGTACCGAGTCGAACAGCAAATCAAAAATGCCATTGTCCGTACCTGTAAAATAGTGCCCGTTGTTGTATGCTGCTACAAAAGGGGCGCTGTTGCTATACTCGCTGGCTACGGATATGATATGCACCGTGCCTTTAGGAAAGTATGCATAGCTGTGCTTCACCATGTAGGCGGCATACAAAATGCCCGTATTGAAAGCCGGCGCCTGGTGCGACAAATCCACCACCTGCACGGAAGGAACAGCCGACAGGAGGATACCCTTCACTGCCGCTACATAAAAATCGTCTCTCCATCCCGTGGTTAGGGTGATTACTGCCATAATGGAAATTGGTCGCCTTTGGTTTTAAAATTTTGCAGCAAAAATAATGGATAATTCCGGAAAATTATCATCAGGCTTGATGTCTTTTGTAAGACGATGATACTGCATGGAACGCTATACGCAGGAACGTAATTATTTGCACCCTTTTTATCTCATGCGCTTGGAAAACCTGAGTTTTTCATGTAATTTTGTTTGCTTGTTTGTTTTACGTATACATATTTTAAAAGTTCAATCAATATACATCATGCGTTTGTTCATATATTTTATTGTATTGATAATTTGTGCTGCACAGTTGCCATTGTTGCACGCGGCAAAGGTCGATACCGTCACAACCACCAGTGTCGTCATGCAGAAAAACATCAAGGCGGTGGTAGTTACGCCCGACAGCTATTCGAAGAGCGAAGCGCTGCCGGTAGTGTATTTGCTGCATGGGTACGGCGACAGTTACGCCGACGGATGGATCAAAAAGGGTAAAGGGTTTGAACAGTTGGC
>JAISDP010000134.1 GCA_031264715.1 Bacteroidales bacterium | reverse complement strand
GCGAAATACATGGCTACCTGCCGCGCCTGTACGATTTCGCGTTTGCGGGTATTCGACAGCACACTGCTTTCGTCGATATGGAAATAGTCGGCCACCGTTTGCAGAATATAATCGATCGACAACTCTCGTTTGGGGTGTTTGATAAGTTTCTCAATGGTCGACTGTGCCAGCTCGAGCGTAATCGCCTTCTTGTTGAGTGTAGCCTGCGCCAGTAATCCAATGAGGACTCCTTCCAGTTCGCGTACATTGTTGACAATATTCTTGGCTACATATTCGAGTACGTCCTCCGACAGTTCGATACCGTCGCGGTAAGCGCGGTGTTTCAGTATCGACAGTCTTGTCTGGTATCCCGGCATCTGCAACTCGGTGGAGAGTCCCCATTTGAAACGCGAGAGCAGCCGCTGGTCGATGATTCCCTGCAATTCCACGGGCGGCTTGTCCGATGTCAGGATCAGTTGTTTTCCCCGCTGGTGCAGGTGGTTGAATATTTCGAAAAATGTGCTTTGGGTTTTCTGTTTGCTTATAAATTCCTGCACGTCATCAATGATCAACACATCGATACATTGATAGAAGTGGAGGAAATTGTTGATGTCGTTTTTCAGGCGTGCATCGGTAAATTGCGTGGTAAATTTGGTGGCATTCACATACAGCACGGTCTTATCGGGCATCTCTTCCTTTACCTTGATACCGATTGCTTGCGCCAGATGGGTTTTCCCCAATCCCGATTCGCCATAGAGGAACAACGGGTTGAACGCCGTTCCGCCCGGCTTGTCGGATACGGCCAATCCTGCAGAGCGTGCCAAACGGTTACAATCACCTTCCACGAAGTTGGAGAATGAGTATTCGAAATTCAGTTGAGAGGGAATGTCCAGCTTTTTCAACCCCGGAACAATGAATGGGTTACGGATGGACGGTTCCACAGGGACTTGCACCGGCGAGTTCCCGAGATTGTGTATTCCATTGCTGCCGGGAATAACCGTATTCCGGTTTTGTCCGGTATTCTTGCCGACAGGGATACTGTATTCCAGTTTAGCGTCCGGGCCAAGTTCCTTCCTGATGATCTTTTTCAATAAATCAACATAATGTTCTTCGATGTATTCATAGAAAAACGGAGTCGGAACCTCCAATGTTAAAACATTTTGTTTAACACTTACCGGCTTGATTGGCTCAAAAAAGGCCTTATATGTTTCGCTCTTCAAATTGTCCTTGATCACTCGCAGGCAATTGTTCCAAATCTGGTGGTGCATTCTATTAACGATATGTAAATTAAATCATTATCCTCAAAAAGGTTCTTTAAAAGTTTTGGCAAGTTGGAACAAATAAATCATAAAAAAAAATAAAAAACGCTTGTTTTTCTTCAATAAATACTATCCGATTTAATGTCAGCGAATTATTTTTTCAACTTTTTTATCTGCTGAAAATCAATAATTTAATTTTAAAAAATTGGATTTTAATCGATTAAAATATTATATTTTAAATATTACTTACATAAATTTTAATGTTTAAGCGCGCTTTTTTGTTAAGATAATTCATACGTTCTCTATTTGAAACAGTTCATAACAAAATCATCGTTTCTTGATGAACAATTGAGCGGTTATTGTTTAATCAAGACAATCCAGCCAATTACGATAAAAAAAGATAAAAAAAGTGAAATTACCTGGCGGGGTATAAATATTTTATATACTTGATAATATGGTGTTTATACCTTGTTGTGAAAGTATTAGTTTAAGGTATGAAAAGCATGGAAATAGGTTTCTCCCGGTTTGGCTGTTAACGACACATCGCTTGTAACTGTTTTTCCATCAGTCATTTTTACGTTTAACGCGAGTTTATTGTCTCCGCCGGTTAGCGGGATGCGCGCGTACGAGATGCCGTGGGGCAGGCACTGCCAATTGCGAGTATCAGCTTTTTCGGTGGCTGCGTTTACAATGCTTAATATAGCGCCTGCATTTTTATCCTCTTTGCGGGTGATTTCCTCAAGGGCTTGTTTGACGGCGACCCGCAGCAGCGAACTGGCCATTTCGCGCATAAACCGGTCATTCAGCGTTTTGAATGCGATAGCATTAATGTCTTCGACAGGTTCCAGCGGGTAGGATGCCGTGCCTGATGCGATGACGGCGCTTGCCGAAGCAGGCTTGCGCTCCGTGTACTTCGGGAAAGCAACCCGAACCAGTTTCAAGTCCGAAAAGCTTTCCTTTTCGGAAGATCCCAAAGGGAAAGGGAAAGAAAGGTCAAGGCCTTCATTTACAAAGGTAACCAAACCACCTGCGCCCCTAAGGATCGTAAAATTGATGCTCCACTCGTCCTTCACCGGGCCAAAGCCATTCATCCAGAAGAAGATCATTTCGGCATCGGGCTTCCTGGCCGGAGTATATTTCATATCAAACTTGCGCTCATAAAAATCCAGTTCTTCACCAAAACCGATAATGTAAGCTGTACGGAGAATATCCAGTTTGAGTTGCCGGGGCGGGTGCACGTTGAAATTTTGGGTGTAATCGGTTTCGTAAACCTCCAAAGCGTTGCGGTAGGCAATAAATGCGTTGTTATAGTCGCCGCCGGCATCGTACAGCAACCCCATCATCGTATGCGCAAAAGCATCGCGCTGGTAACGGTTTTTGTGGTCTTTATACTTGTCGTTCAGGTTATTCAGCTTCAAGTTGATGCGCCGACATTCCACCATTGCATCCTCGCGTTCGTCCAGTTGCATGTAGTTGATCGCCTTGAAACAGTTGACCATCACCGTTTCGAAATCCTCCGCGCGATAAGGTTTTACCATTGGGTTGGCGATCAGCGCCAGCGCTTCGGCCCCAAGGTGCATGCTGTAATCGTCGATAATGTTTTCGGCTGTGTTCAGGTAATCAACCGAATGTTGATAATCGTTCAGCATCCACGATACATAACCCCGGTTGAGGTAATATAATAAACGGTTGCGGTTCTTGGGGCTTTTGGTGTCTTTTTCGAGCAACTTGTTTGCGGTCTCGAATTGTCCTGTTTCAATAGCCTGATTCAACCTGATGTTCTTTACATAATACGTTGCGCAACCGGTCAAAACGACAGCAGCGGACATATAAATCATCCAACGACAGCAACAGTTACGCAACATCATGTATAAATTTGGAACGGGCAGGAAAATATCCTAATTACGTACCATCTTCTTAATTTTCTTATCGCCCATCCATACGATTTCGGTGCTTTCGATATTGGACAATTCCAGGTCGATTTGGTAATAAACAGCCTGATCTTTTTTGTAACTGTCTACGATAGAATTCACTGTGCCTTGCAGCATGAAATCTGCGCCTAATTC
>JAISDP010000111.1 GCA_031264715.1 Bacteroidales bacterium | reverse complement strand
CACCGGCTTCCCAAGGTTGAACTTTCCGCTCATCTTTTCCAGAAAAGGAATCAATGTATGGCCTTCATACGTGTTTCCCTCGAAAAGATCATAACCGATGGCATATCCTCCCGAACCAGCCAGCAGCCCGATGAAGATTTGAGGATTGCTGTGTTTACCATCTTTAGAGAAGCCCGCCTTACGCAAATCGTCCTCATCACTCGCCTCGAAGTACAGTGTCGTCATATCATAAAAAACCACATTGATATCGCCCCCAAGCGTGCGCCGGGTATGCGTAAAGGCAATCTGTTCCACAAACGGTTTGAGAGAATCATTCAATTTGTCGAGAAAACGGTAAACGGCATCCACATGGATGATTTTTCCCTGATAACGGTAAAGATATTCTGTGGTCTTCAACTTGCTCAGAGGAAAAGCCAGTCGTGAGATTACCAAATGCCGAAACAGTTTCTCTTTAATACACCCAAAGCCGATATGGTCATAAATACGCCCGAATATCAACTCGGGGCCGACTGTCCTTATGCTGGAGTTATACAACGATGAGAACACCTGTTCAACCAGTTCGTCATTTTCAGAAGGGAATAAAGAAAGTTTGGCTTCCAATCGGCAATCTCTTGCCGGGCAAGCAACTTTAGCCGGGCAATCTCTTGGCGCGTAGCGCCGCAACCTACCGTTTTGACCACTTTATAATGGCCTCGTGTCTTACTAATAACCT
Organism: Bacteroidales bacterium; assembly: GCA_031264715.1. Classification (GTDB taxonomy): domain Bacteria; phylum Bacteroidota; class Bacteroidia; order Bacteroidales; family UBA4181; genus JAIRLS01. Next base: position 6,022 of record JAISDP010000111.1, on the reverse strand, counting down.
GGATACTAATGCTTCCACTGATATTCTTCTTTTCGCGAATAAACATAGAATTATATTTGGGACACCCAAATATAAAAATAAATTTTGATATAAATATGTTAATCAACTATTTAATTAGGTGTCCCAAATAATGTGCGGAAAACAGGAAAAAGTCCCAAAAGTGAACGGAAAAAACCAAAACTACGCGCCGGACCTGTCGTTTTCCAAAAGCTGCGCCTGCGGCTTGCACGGGGTTATCCAAATTGGACGCCTACGGCGTGATGCGACATTTTGAATTGCACTCCGCATAAAATTTTATCGGACAACTGTGATTTTTTATTATTTTTGTACGGCTTAGTCATCAATCTCAAGAATAAAACATTCATCAATATGAAAAGTAAAATATTTTGCAGCATGATCGCGCTGGTATTGGTTTTCAGCGCGTGTGACAAAGACCGGATTCAGCAGGAAGAAGATGAAGACGGCGCAAATGCAGTCGTTCGCTTAGGCAGCCAGATAGAAGGCGAGTATACCGTTTATTCCGACGGACTCGCAAAAGTTATCATTGAAGGTGACGAAAAATATATAACGCGGTTCAAATTAATAGACGATTACGCAAATACGCTGTACGCCTATTGTGCTGATATAAACGCGCCTTGCTACGAAGGCTCCCGGTATAAATCCGTTCCGGGTGACGATTATTTTACAAAAGGCGAAGATGTAAAAATAATGGCGGCAATCACATACGCCATGAATGAATACGGAGCGCTGGAAGCGACCAATCCTTACGGATACAGGCAACTGTTGCAGTGCGTTATTTGGAGAATCATTCACGATTATGAGGTTACTTCCGTCGATAATGCCGAAGGCGAAATCATCAAGGACATCATTGACCATATTTATGACCATATCGATGATATGAAGAATGATTACAGCACGGGCATCACCATGGAAGGCACAGGCGCTGCTACGCGGGCGGGAACTTTTGTCAATTACGGACCATATCAGGTTTCAGAAAATGCGCTGTTGACTGATGCCGGTTTTGATTTAACATTTGACCCCGACGGTAACCAGGCAGCATTTGTTGACGGACAGGGCCTGGAAATAATGCAGGTGAAATCCGGCGAGCCTTTCTACGTGCAGGTGCCCAATGATGCTTCCGGTGAATATAGCTTTACAGCCACGGCATCGACAACAAAAAAACTCTGGTATGTCAACGACTTTCAATTCTTTATTGATGTGCGCGACAGCAATGTTCCATATATGTACCAGCCGTTGTTCCGCCCCATCACGAATTCCGGGGAATGGACGAGTTTCTACACATGCAGCGGCAATTTTACCGCAACTCCAATGGAACCCGAAGAACCTGAAAAAATAATGCTGACCTGCTTGATCTGGAACAATAGAGACTGCGGAGGCAGTAGAGGAATCGACCGGTTCACGGTTGACGGCATTACATTGAAAGACAGTAAAAACTATGTTACGCCTGCCGATTTCAATGCCAGGACTGCCAAAACGCCCGGTAAAAAAGGCATAACCGCTATATACACCGTAACGGAAAGAACCGTAAAAGATGCATGTGGAAAGCGTATTAAGGTCTATGACATTAAAGTTGCTTTCTACAAAGACGGCGTCTGGAAAGGCTACGGCGGAACAATAACCGTTGACGGCCCCGGCGGAAACAATAAAAATCAACAGGTAGAACTGATAAGAATCTTTTAAGCCGGCAGACAAAATTTCCCAAACCTATAAACCAAAACAAAATGTACAGGAGAAAATTTTTCAAATCGCTCTCGGCTGGAAGTATAGGCCTCCTGCTGCCACCAATGATCAAAGCTGCCGAACCTCTTGCTCCCTTGTTGCGTGATGATGTCCCTGCTACCAATATTGCCGAAGCGCGGGCTATTCCCCGTACCAGGGATTCCATGCCCGGAAAATATCCCGGAAAGGTAATAAAGACCGTACGACCCGGATGCGTAGTAGATGGGAAACCGGATTCTGATACCGTGTACGACATGTTGAAATCAAGCATGCTGCGTTTGACCGGCGTTGCCAACCTTAAGGATGCGTGGCGGCAGTTTGTCGATACCAGCGACATCATTGGATTGAAAGTAAACCCGATAGCCGGTAAAATGCTCGCCACGTCACATGCCTTGACGCAAGCTGTTGTCCGCCAATTGGAAGAAGCAGGCATATCGCGCGCCAATATGGTAATCTGGGACCGCCGCGAGATGCAACTGGCTGAAACCGGTTATACCTCCGAAAATTATCCCGGAATCAAAATTACAGGCACCGAGTGCGAGGATGCCAACGGCGGGTACTACACGCCCGAAGGCAAACTGTATGGCGAAGAACGCATCGACAAAGACCATTATTTTTATGCCGATGTGGATGGGCAATACGATGCCGAAACGATACCGTTCATGATTAACGGCGGCAAATATTCCTATTTCTCGAAAATCTGCACCCGGCAGGTCACCAAAATCATCAATCTGCCGGTGCTGAAAAATGCCGGCGCATCTGTAACGCTGTGCATGAAAAACCTTGCATACGGAACGCTTACCAACACGGGACGGCTCCACGAAAAGTTATGGCACGAAACCAGCGCTTACGCTTGTGCTTTCCCGCCGTTGCGCGACAAAGCGGTGTTGAACATCGTTGACGGGCTGATCGGCTGTTTCGACGGAGGCCCATCTGCCAACCCGCAATTTATCTGCGAATACAACACATTGTTAGTAGGAACCGACCCGGTAGCTGTCGATTGTATCGGTTACGGAATTGTGTTGGCCAAGCGTATTGAGGAAGGCAAACAAAAGGAAGAACGGCCCGGATCGACCCGGTTTATGGAATTGGCGCAGGAACTCAAATTAGGAGTAGCCGACAGGAGTAAAATAGAGTTATTAGAAATTTAAAGTTTCAGGTTTCGAGTTTAAAGTTCTCTGTACGTTGCCTTCGGCAAATCCCCCACGGGGTTCTCTGTCTTTAATCCTTAATAAAATGACAAATAAAATCCTTGTAACGGCAATTTTGTCCATATTCTGTGTCGGGCTTGGCTTTTCGCAGATGGAAGTAAAAAGCGAGCGGACATTTACCGGTACCGCCCTGTATGGTTTTATGAATGGAGGTTCGGACCTGTACTGCGAGTACGGGTTTAAGGAGTTGATATCGCGCGAAATCGTATACAAAGGCGAAGATTTTACAGTGGACGTCTACACTATGGATACGCCACTTGACGCTTTCGGCATCTATTCGATACACGCCGATAAATGCATGCGGGCCGATTCGTTGGGCAAGTTTGACTGCTTGTCGAAATACCAGTTGCAAGCCGTTGACGGTAATGCGTATGTATCCATCGTGTTCCAGTCCGGAAGCAATGCTGCCCGCAAAGCTGCCGATGAACTCTACCGGATATATGTCACTGATGGAAGAACCGGAATCAGCATACCGAAGCAACTGTCATATACCGTTAAAGCATGTTCGGGAACGGTTAAGTATATGAAAGGGAAACTGGGTGTGAACAGCGTACAGTCGTCGCTCATCGAATTACTCGACGATATTGCCGGTTATGAAGTATGGTATGTGGAAAATCCCGACAAGAAAAATAACATTGTGCTGTTTCTTTTACAGGACAGCAAAGACTGCTCCCGCCTTCAAAAGAAGATTCCCAGGGAAAATATCATCCGCAAAGGCGAAAAGTTTGTAATGATGAAAGAATACAGGATTGACGGAGATCTTAATACGTACGCTATAATTAAAAAACTGCACCGGAAATGAGCTACTGCACCTACATCGAAACGATTGAGCCGGAAGAAAAAAGATTTTTCCACAAAAACTATCACGACAACTTTTACGGTTTCCCGATTCACAACGACAACGAGCTGTTTGGACGCCTGATACTGGAAATCAATCAGGCGGGATTGAGCTGGGAAACTATTTTAAAGAAAGAAGCCGCGTTTCGAGAGGCTTATGACAATTTTGACATTGCCCGAATTGCGAATTATGCCGAAGAAGATATAACCCGGCTGCTGGGCAATCCAAAGATTATCCGTAATAAATTGAAAATACGTGCAGCCATCGAAAACGCCGGAGCCATTCTTCATCTGCAAAAAGAATACGGCTCTTTTGAAAACTGGCTCGAAACAAACCATCCCAGGACAAAAGAAGAATGGGTGAAATTATTCAAGCATACTTTCAAGTTTACGGGAGGCGAAATTGTCGGCGAGTTCCTGATGAGTATCGGATATTTGCCGGGAGCGCATGATACGACCTGTCCCGTTTACAGGAAAATCCTTGCGCAAAACCCAATGTGGAACCGCTTGTCTCTTATTCCCCGTACCTTACCTTAGGGAGCGAACAGGTAGGAGTCCTTACCTGATACCTTTCACGATTTCCTTCGTATCATCGTAAAATTGCATCATGAGCTTCTTGTCTTGATCGCTGATAGTTGGATACCGTTCGGGATGTTGCAGGTAATCGTTGATTTGGATGAGCCGGAATACCGAAACTTTATTTTCCGGATAGCGGTATACCCAGAATGGCTCATAACCGATGGAATATAATGTGACTGTACTGTCGGTTTTGGTCAGTGTTACTTCGAGAGTAATACCGCCGTTGCGGTAACGGTCGCGCTGGTTGGAGATAAAATTGCCCAGCGAGTATGCGACGGGGACAGAATCGCCGGCACAAGCGGATATTTTCGTAAATGGTTGCACTACGTGTGGATGCGATCCCACCACAAGGCTACATCCGTTGCGGGCAAGGAATCCGGCCAATTGGCGCTGTGTTGCGTTATCCTTGTTCTTATACTCCTCGCCCCAGTGGATACAAGCGATGATGTAATCGGCGCGTAATTCGTGCGCCCTGGCAAGGTCGGAAACCATGCGCAAACTGTCGATGAAATTAACCACACCGGGCTTTTCCACCGGAATACCATTGGTGCCGTATGTATAATTGAGCAGTGACAAGCGGAAGTTATTCCTTTCGATCATCAGCGGGTAATGAGTCTTCCATTCGGCAGAATCCCTGAAGGTACCGGTATGCGGCATCCCGATACTGTCCAGCACATCGAGGGTACGTTCCATGCCTTGTTTGCCGCGGTCGAGCGTATGATTATTAGCGGTCAGCAACACATCGAAACCGGCATCCTGCAAGGCGTAAGCCAGCGACTGGTGGCTCGAGAATCTCGGGTATCCGGCATAGGGCGCACCGGCCAGCGTCACTTCGAGGTTGGCTACAGACAGGTCGGCTCCTGAGATATAATCTTTTACCCATTGAAAAGCGGGGCGGTAATTGTAACAGGTATCGCCGCCATCGCGCCAGGCGCCTTTGATCTGCATGCCGTGCCCCATCACGTCGCCGGCAAAAACCATCCGGATGGTGTCGGTAACGGGCATAAAGATACTGTCGGCCTGTTCCTGGCCGGATATCCGTACCGCAGGCGAAGCCATGCAGCCCGAAATCAATATGGTGAACCAAAGAATTTTCAAAATAAAAATAAATACAAATGTAATCAAACAAACTGATCTCATACGGGTCATTCCTTTTTTGAGGCGCTATGATTTTTACTCAGGTAGTTCAAAAAAAGAATTAGTTGAAAGAATCGGAATGGTTTGTAAAAAAGTACATATCTTTGCCCCTGTGGAAGCAATGGTAAGCATACGACGTTCGGAATATGAACAGTTCTTATCGCAGCAAGAAGAGCGGCGGCCCCTGAATCATCGTTAATGCTTTCATAACAATTTGGTAACCAAAATATAGACCAAATGAAACATACACGTAATATGAAAATAATTCCTTTGTCATGCTTTGTCATGACAAGATTGAAAAATCTAAAATATTTGTATTGTATGATCAAGAAATTATTGATACGGGTGTTATTTCCGGGTGTTACACAATGGTCTTTAGACGAGGTCTAAACGGTCGAGTTGCACGAACTCTCAAGGCATATTATTGTGGATATAAAGTATTTGATACATGAATTAGCGCATGGCAATGCGGAGGCTGCGATGAAAATGCTCTACAATCATTTTTATTCGAAGCTGAT
>JAISDP010000061.1 GCA_031264715.1 Bacteroidales bacterium | reverse complement strand
CCCGTCCGGTAATTTCAATAGCCCTGCGACCGGCAGCCGACAATTTGTCTATTCCCTCAATCGACGTATAGTTATGGAGCTGATACGATTGATACTTCATGATTTTATTTTTTATGGTTTATAAAAAAACAAAAAACGCAACCGCCTCCTATACTAAAACCTCGTAGAGGTTTCACATGATGAATCTCCTGCGGAGATTTATTGATGTTTTTCGTATTGCACCCGTTTACATATATTTGGTTTGGAAACCCGAGTTTTTCATATAATTTTGTGTGATTTTTAACAAAACAATTGTACCATATGGAACGGCGTCATTTTATTCAATTGGCAGCAGCCGGCATCCCTGCTGCATTTTTCCCGTTTGACAAGGCCATCGCCCGCAGTGCGCCGTCTTTACCTCCCAAGGTAAAGATTTCGCTCAATGCATACTCGTTCAACAAACCGTTACTGGCCGGCGAAATGACAATCGACGACATGCTCGATTTCGCGGCAAAAACCGGTTTTGAGGGAGTTGATCTCACAGGATATTATTTTCCGGGCTATCCCGCCGTTCCGTCCGACGAATACATTTATCACGTGAAGCAACATGCATTTAAACTGGGGCTTGAAATATGCGGGAGCGGTGTGCGCAACGATTTTACCTATCCCGATGCTGCAAAACTTGCAACAGAAAAGAAACATGTGAAAGATTGGATCGAAGTAGCCTCCAAGCTTGGGGCGCAGACATTGCGTATCTTTGCCGGGAAGGATGTACCCGATGGCTATACCTGGGACCAAACCGCCGACCGGATAGCCGCCGACGTGCGCGAATGTGCGGAACATGCCCGCAGGCACGGCGTGATGCTGGCCCTGCAAAACCATAACGATTTCCTGAAAACAGCCGCTCAGGTGCAGAACATCTTCAAAAGGATCAATTCCGAGTGGGCAGGCCTGATGCTCGACATCGGCTGTTACCGTGGCGCCGATCCTTTCGCCGAGATCGCGCAAACCGTTCCGCTTGCGATCACCTGGCAAGTGAAGGAAGAGATGTATATCAACAACAAGCCTGTGAAAACCGACCTGGACAGGTTGAAAAAAATCATTGATGCATCCGCCTACCGCGGTTACCTGCCCGTCGAAACGCTTGGCGAGGGCGATCCCAAACAGAAAATTACCCGTATGTACCGGGAAGTGAAAAAGAGATTCGGGTAAAATGTTGCCAATCGAATGTCTTTTTGTACCTTTGCCGGGGTGTATATCCGGCTTCTTTCTTATCCTAACGTTACGCGGATTGTAAATCCGCATAAATGTCGGCGATATTGAATAATAATTCTCCTCCGCATAGAGAAAAAAGGCCGGAAGCCAAAATTTAGCTTCATGATTCAAATAAACATCAGTAATAACATCCCCGAAAGCAGCATCGTGCTGTTGGCCACGGCAGAGTCCGATTTTGGAAACTTTGGGCTTTCCGGCGAGGAGATCAACTATATAAAGACGCAGTTGGTCGCCAAATCAACCAACATAGCGCTCAACAAAAACGGGCGCTGGCTTTTTGTGCAACCGGTCGACCCGGCCAATGATCCCGACAGGGAGAAGGAAAAGATGCGCCGGAACGCGGCAAAGCTGCACCGGAACATCACACAGCAAAAAATACGGTCGGCAGCCATCGCCGATACTGTGGGTAATGCTCCGCTGGCTTGCGCTTTCGCGGAAGGGTTGGTACTGTCCAATTACCAGTTTTTGAAATACATCGGTAAAAAGGAAGAAAAACAATATTCGTTAGCCGAGCTGACCATCGTGGGCGCTCCTGTAGACCAAACCGGGATCGACCGCCTGAATTTTGTGCTGACAGGCGTGTACAGGACGCGCGACCTGGTGAACGAACCGGCCAATGTGTTGACCCCAATGCGGCTTGCCGAGGAAATCAAGATAATGGGACAGGAAGCCGGATTCGATGTACAGGTATTCGACAAGGCAGCCATTGAGGAAATGAAAATGGGCGGCATACTTGCAGTGAACAAAGGGAGCACGGAGGCGCCCACATTCTCCATCCTCGAATGGAAACCTGCATCGGCAAAAAATAAACGTCCCATCATCCTGGCAGGCAAGGGTATTACCTACGACACCGGCGGCCACAGCCTGAAAACAGGCAGCTATATGAACGACATGAAATGCGATATGGCGGGAGCAGCAACTGTTGCCGCTACCATCTACGCAATAGCCAGGTCGCAACTGCCGGTACATGTGGTAGGCCTGGTTCCTTCCACCGATAACCGCCTCAGCGCTGATGCTTACTCGCCGGGCGACATTATCACGATGTACAACGGCGCCACCGTGGAAGTGCTGAATACCGACGCCGAAGGACGCATCATCCTGGCCGATGCGCTGGCATATGCCAAAAAGTACGATCCCGAGCTGGTAGTGGATATTGCAACCCTTACCGGCGCAGCGCACCGCGCCATAGGCGACCAGGGACTGGCTGTCATGGGCAATGCCCCGCGCGAAACAATGGAACGGCTCAAAAGCTGCGGGGAATCCGTTCACGAACGAATGGTGGAGTTTCCACTGTGGGAAGAATATTTCGAATGTCTCCAGTCGGATATTGCCGACCTCAAAAACGTGGGCGGCGAGTATGCCGGAATGATTACCGCAGGTAAATTCCTCGAATTTTTTACCGCATACCCATACATCCATCTCGATATTGCCGGTCCTGCCTTTGCAAACAAAACCAACAGTTACCTGGGTAAGGGAGGAACCGGTTTCGGTGTGAGATTATTGTTTGAATTTTTGAAAAGTTATTGAATTAGAGGCTAGCCCTCGAAGAAATTACGGGGACTCTTCCATAAATAAAACCCATGAAGGAAGGAAAAAAATTACGTATTGGAATCACGCACGGCGATATTAACGGTATTGGCTGCGAGGTGATCCTGAAATCCTTGAATGATGCACGGATGCTTGAACTGTTCACACCCGTGATTTACAGTTCGCCTAAAGTGATTGCCTATTACCGGAAGGCGCTTAGCCTGAACAACCTGAACACATACTCGGTGCGTTCGGCCGAAGAAGCCCACGGCGAACGTATCAACGTGGTAAACTGCCTCGGCGAGGAAGTGCGCGTGGAGATAGGCAAATCGACGCCGCAAGGCGGCGAAGCTGCCTTGGCGAGTTTGCAGGCGGCTGTTGCCGAAATAAAGAACGGGCTGCTGGATGCCTTGGTGACAGCGCCGATCAACAAATACAACATACAATCGGAACAATTCCATTTTCCGGGACATACCGAATACCTGCAATCGGAATTCGGCAATGGTAAGGTATTGATGCTGATGGTAAGCGATTCCCTCCGCATGGGCATCCTCACGGGTCATGCCCCGCTTGCCGAAGTGCCTGCACTGGTCACCCAGGAAAAAATCGTATCGACCCTGCACCTTATCAACCGGACGATGCTGGAAGATTTTAACATCAGCCGACCGCGCATTGCGGCGCTGTCGCTCAATCCACATGCAGGCGACAACGGCCTGCTGGGAAAGGAGGAACAGAACATCATCATCCCGGCCATCGAAAAGGTTAAAAGCGAGGGTATACTGGCTTTTGGACCATACCCGTCGGACGGGTTCTTCGGTTCGGATAATTACCGGAAGTTCGACGTAGCGCTGGCCATGTATCACGATCAGGGAATGACGGCATTCAAAACCCTGTGTTTCGAGAATGGCGTGAACTACACCGCTGGACTGCCTATTGTACGGACATCACCGGCACACGGGACAGCCTTTGACCTTGTAGGAACGGATACGGCTTCGCCCGAATCATTCCGCCAGGCGCTTTATATGGCCTGCGACATCGCCGCCAACCGGATGAAGTTCCGTTCGTTGAAATCCCACGCAATGAAAGATGTTGAAGTGAAACATAGCATCAGCGATGAATAATTGAACTTACGTATGAAAAGTTTTTGGAACGAGCAATGGAAGGAGATAGAGATGGTGGACGAAGATAAAACCCGCCGGCGGAATTATGCTATTTCCAATTATGGACGTGTGGTGAGCTACGCGGAAAGCCTCGAAACCGGCAAGCTATTGAAATGTGGACTCATTGAGGGATACCCGGCATTGAGCCTGGGTCACAAGATTAGATTCAGTCGTTGCGTACACAAATTAGTGGCGCATTACTTCTTGTCCGAACCAAAACCCGGACAGAATTACGTGATCCATTTCGATTTCGACAAGCAGAATAATTCCGTAAAGAACCTGCAATGGGCTACCCGCGAACAAATGCAACAACATCAGGATCAGAACCCGCGCGTGCAACATGCCCGGAAAAATCATCCAAAACGCAGCAAAGGGCCAAAACTGACCGATAAACAGGTGAAACGGCTGAAAAACGCCATCACCGACCCCAGCCGGAAACGCACCTACAAACAGATCGCCAAAAGGTATGGTATTAGCGAGATGCAACTGTATCGTATCAAGTCGGGGAAAAACTGGAGCCACATATGAAGCCCCGTCCCCATGTGGGGGGAGGGAAGCGTGCTTCAGCAGTCTATTCTACAAAAAAATTTGCATATATGCCGGAAAACATGTAGGTTTGCCGCTAAAATATGATGAAAATGAAATTTGGTGTAGTTAATTTTCCAGGGAGCGCCGGTTTTTCCGATGCAGTGTATGCGTTGCATTATATCCTGGAACAGGATGTGGTTGAGTTGTGGCACAAAGATACCGATCTTCAAGGAGTTGATATGGTGATATTGCCAACGGGAGCCTCGTTCGGCGACATGCCCAAGCCCGGAGTCGCCGCTGCCAAATCGCCGATCATGGCCTCCATCAAAAAGTTTGCCGGGAACAGGGGCATGGTGCTGGGTATCGGCAACGGATTCCAGGTTTTATGTCAGGCTGGCCTGTTGAAAGGTACCCTGAACCCGAACCAGTCGGAAACTTTCATTGGAAAAAATATCTTTGTGAGGCCGGATAATACCGATACCCCGGTTACCAGGTTGATTAACAAGGGGCAGGCCCTGCAGTTACCCATTGCACATGCCTGCGGGCGGTTTGATGCCGACAGGGAAACCTTGCGCGAAATGCATCAGAAGGGGCAGATACTGCTCCGCTATTGTAGCGAGGACGGGAAAACGACATCGGAATCAAACCCCGACGGTTCTATCGATAATATTGCCGCTATTTGCAACGATTCCGAAAATGTCTTCGGCATGATGGCTTGTCCCGAACGGGCTGTAGATCCCGACTTGGGCAATGTCAACGGACTGCTGGTCTTCCAGGGATTAATAGGAGTTTAGCAAAACAGCAAAGGACTCACACAAGTATTGTCATCAAATATTTCACCAGTTTCTGCCTGAGCCTCTTGATGCATGTATAGATATGATTCTCGACCGTGCTGCGCGATATGTCCATGATTGAAGCTATTTCCCCGGCTGTTTTCCGGTGTTCGAAATAGAGTTTGAAAATCTCTTTCCCTTTAGGCGGTAGCGTTTCGATAGCAGCATCTATTTGCTCCTTTAATTCCTGCGACAACAGTCCATCCTCAATTTCATTGTGCGAAGCATAAAAATATTCCGATTCCATTTGCAGCATCTTTTCCCCAGCAGCAGAGGAATACCGGTCTTTTACTGTTTTATGGCGAATAGCGTCAACGCATTTGTTTTGCACAGCCTTGTAGAGATAAGCATTCATGGTTGATTCGTCCGGTTTTTTGCCGGTTCTTTCCAGCAGATTGAGAAAAACCTCCTGCACCACATCATGCGCTTCATCGTTTTTCAGAAAAAGCGATGCATATGCAGCCAAACGCGGATAATAACTTTTGTAGAGCTGCTCAAATGATGGGTATTGCCTGGTCTTCAAAGTCCGGAAAAATCTTGCATGATGTCGCAAATGTAAATAAAAAACGAACACAACAATCATAAAACGGACATACAGGCACAGGAATTTCTATCTCCTGTGCACCCCCGTATGATTTGCGATTTTTACCTGTCTATGATCTATGCCCCGAGTGATCTGTGTGTTTCAGTATCGCCCGTTTGATTTTCTTCACCAGCGAAGGACCTTCGTAAATGAAGCCCGAATAAACCTGTACCAGCGTGGCTCCGGCGTTGATCATGTTGATAGCGTCTTCGGCCGTCATAATGCCGCCTGCGCCCATCACCGGCAAGCGTCCTTTGGTGCGTTGACGAATGTAATTAACCGTCTCGAGCGCCTTCCACGTCAATGGTTTACCGCTGAGTCCGCCTTTCCCCAGACGTGCTATTTGCTCCTTGTCGATGGTGAGTTCGTTGCGCTTGGTGGTAGTGTTGATGGCTACGATACCGTCTACACCCATTTTCTCCACAATTTCAAGGATCTCGTCCAGGTGCACGAAACTAATGTCGGGCGATATCTTTACCAGGACGGGTTTGCGAAATTCCTGCCGGTCGCGTTCGGTCAGCACTGCCGTCAATATTCCTGTCAATGAGGTGATATTTTGCAGTTCGCTGAGATTGGCCACATTCGGACAACTCACGTTCATCGTGAAATAATCCACGTAAGGGTACAGTTTCCGGAAACATTCGAGATAATCGGCCGGTGCGTCGTCGTTGGGCGTTGCAGTGTTCTTGCCGATATTCCCCCCGATAATAATATTCGGGCGTTTGCTCTTGAGCTGTTTCACGGCCGCTTCCACGCCTTTGTTATTGAATCCCATACGGTTGATAAGCGCGCCGTCCTGCACGATACGGAACAATCGCGGCTTGGGATTGCCCGGCTGACCTTTGGGCGTCACCGTTCCGATTTCGAT
>JAISDP010000057.1 GCA_031264715.1 Bacteroidales bacterium | reverse complement strand
CCCAGCTTGCGGATGGTGTACGACATCTCCGGAGTAGGGCGAAGGCCGTCATACAAATAAGCCTTAATCCCGTTGGCGGAAAAGATATCGGCTGAAATCTCAGCGAATTTGCGGCTATTGTTACGGCAGTCGTGCCCGATAACCACTTTTATCTGTTCCAACTCCCCAAATTCCTTTTTCAGGTAATTAGACAACCCTTGTGTAGCTGCGCCAACCGTATAGATATTCATCCGGTTGGTTCCTACCCCCATAACTCCCCGTAAGCCGCCCGTTCCAAACTCAAGATCTTTGTAAAAAGCGTCAATCAAATCGGTAGGATCTTCCTTGTCAAGCAATGCTTGTACATCTTTGCGTGTTTCGTCGTCGTAGCTTTGCGTAAGCCAACCCTTAGCCCGGTTTCTTACCATTTCTAATAACTCGCTGTTTTCCATAATTACTATGTATCTATAATTCGTGTTTTGTTTACAGAGGGACAAATATATTAATTAATCGCCAACTATCAATTGAAATAAATGAATTTCAATTGAAGTCAGAGAAGAATTATCCCCCCATACAAGTATCTTTTTTACTTCTTCTTTCAGCTTCCTTTCAGCCTGCAAGTCGATAAAAGAAAAAAAAGTCTTCCCAATGGTTTGGAAGAAACATCGCAATGGTTTTCCAAAGAAGACACAGCAATTATCGGTTTTGTCTGAAAATAAACAAATTACAAGAACAGTTTTTCTTGATAGGTAACGGTTTAGAAACAAGCCTATGCCTTTGGATTATTTCTTTCTGAATCAATCGTTTAGATTGGCTATAATTCAGAATAGGTAACGGATAAGTAACGAGTTAACTTCACCAATTCGCTCCGCTTGGAGCAGGTTGATTAGCTTGGGACAAAGATACGAAAGATTATTTATTCCTAAAAATATTGAAACTTTTTTCTACTGTCATACTGCTTTAGAATGCCATTCGTTATCTTTGTATATATTTCATGGAAAACATGGATATCTGGAACAAAGAAAAACGGTCGGAATGTATGTCGAAAATTCGGTCAAAGGACACAAAACCCGAATTGGCATTGCGTAAAGCTCTTTTTGCAAGGGGCTTTCGATACCGTGTGAATGATAAGCATTTGCCCGGAAAGCCGGATATTGTTCTGCCAAAATACAAAACGATTATTTTTCTGCACGGTTGCTTCTGGCACAGACACGAGGGTTGTAAATATGCCTATACTCCAAAAACGAATACCAAATTCTGGGTTGACAAAATCACTTCAAACAAGGACAGGGATAAAATCAATACTGAAAAACTTATTGCGTCAGGATGGAATGTTATAATAGTTTGGGAATGCGAAATACGGCATACATACAAACATGATATTACGCCATTGATTGACAGAATTTCAGCAATGCTGTATGAGCAAATTTCGCAAAAAATCTCAATGAAAATATACGAGGAGCGGGAAAATGAGATAGCGCTGGTTGCAGAAGATATAGTTGAATATCGGCGAAAACCAAAACAATAATTTATTCCGTAAACCCTCGTTTTTTCAATAATTCAAGATTTTTTCTGCATCCCCATGCCAAACGGTCGTTTAATGGCTTTTTGCTCGAAGCAATATCATTCATTACATTCCACTGCCAATCTTTGAGGATATGGCGGCGTTTGTCCCAATCAACCATTTTTTGAATTAACTCAATAGTTATTCCGTGGTCATCGGTTGTTGTTTTGACTACTTCTTCCTGTGGCTGTTCCGTTAATTCGTCTGCTTCCGAAAGCAAATCAATGTTATGCTGACAAACAATATCGAAAATTGCCATTGCCTTACTGCGGTCGCTGTCTGATATGGCACGGTTGAATTTTATTTTGTTTGCCATATCAAAGCCGGCGAATGCCTGTTGTGTTGTCGAAAGAAAACCGGTATCTTTCCCCCACATTTCTATCTTTTTCCAAAGTGCGTGAGGAATTGAACGGAGTATGTTTTCTTCATGCTGTTGGGCATCTTCGGAATCTTCTGTATCAGCAACAATATTTCGTTTTGAGGGACTGTTCTCGTCTATCAAATCGGTTTTTATCTCGTTGATATTGAAACTCCATGAATGATTTTTGACCTGTTCCCAACACTCTTCTTTCTTTGCCCACTCAATATAATGTGTAACGGGCGAATTATCCAAAATGAATTTGTTTACCTGCTTCATCAAGTCATAGATGAAGTCGGAAAGTTGTGGTGAAACTTGCTGATTCTTCCAGATTCGATAGAGGTCTAATTTGTTTTCGGTTATGATATTGAGCAATGAAAGTGTGTATGGAACAACAACCTGCCGCAGTTCACCAATGTTGTAATCATTCGCTTTTGTACCATAGCGTTTTTCTGCCTCCTTAAACAAAATACACTTTGCTATTGCATCTTCAAAATATACATTGTTGATTTTCTTAATATTGTCAGGCAAATTGTTATTGATAAATCGGGCATAGTTCTTTTCATTGCCTCGAACAACAATATTTGGACTTATAACTAACTTTCTGCCATCCCAAACTTCCTGATAAGCATTAATATATTTTGCCAACTCGACCTTTGTAAATACTTGATTTTTGGGGTATTTTCTGTCAAATGCACTTTGGCGGGATTTGGTAAAGCCCTCTCTGCCTCGCAAGGTTTTATACTGACCTCTTGCACGCTCGAAAAACCAGCAGGTTTGCATGTTATTTTGAGCCGTAACCGGAGAAAGAATATAACGCGAAAGCTTTTCAATGGCAATCAAAGCAGGATTATTTGCCGAGAAATCGGCATCATTAACTTTGTTCTGTGTGTTGGCGTATCTGGAAATTCGAGAAACAATATCACTATACTGTTCAGGGTTATCTATAATTGAGAATTTTACCTGAACAAAAATGTTTGAAATATCTGCTTTGTCTTTCTTTGCCGTATTGTAAATTGAAGCGGTTGTTTGCCCTCCGTTTACAATTTGCAGGTTGCTTATTTTGTTTACGAAGTGTCCTGTTTCGTCTAATTCAATGTGGTCGGCAGTGGCGGCAATACCATTGTTGAATGCGAGAAACATGTGTGGCTCTGTTTTAATTGTATCGCGAATACCTTTATTGATTTTTCCGGTAAACTGTAAAAATGAGCGTACATTCTGCTCCAGCAATCGAGCTCCATAACGCTCGTAGAGTTTTGCCAGACAAGTTCCCGGAATAATAGCAATATATGCTTTGTAGTCTTGATTATCAGTATTTGCAGACAGACAGGGGATGCTGAATTTTTCTCCTTCAAAATTTTCGAAATCAAGTTCTATTGATACACGGGACTGTTCGGAAATCTTATATAGATGATTTATGTCTATTACCCTGTAAAATACGTTATAACCGCATATTTGCGCACTTGGCGGAAAATCTCCCTTATATTCGCCGTTGGTTAAAATTATTGCATTAACCCGTACCAAGTTTTCTTTTAGTTCGGGAAAATTGGCTAATGTGTTTGCAAATTCAAAGATTGAGGATGATTCTGCCACTTCATTGACATAGTCATTGTAAATTGCTTTGCGGAAAAAATTAGTAATGCGTTTTGTGGCGGTTTCAATATCGGATTTTGCAACTGTTTTAATTTCTTCCTGATTATCAAAAATAGAAATAAACAAATCTACTGTTTCATAATTATCGGAAATTGCGTAGCCATTTACTTTGTGCTGATTTTTTGTTCCTAATGCTTTTTCATCATATGCAATTGCCGCATTTTCGGTTTCGCCTGCCTCTGCAAGCATATCAACAGCAATACGGGTAAATATCTGTTCCTGCGTGTCACCATCTTCGTTGCCTGCCTGCAAGGCAACAATATCCTGAATGAGTGATTGATAATATTTGTTTATCTCATTCATAATTCTTTCAGTGTATCAAAAAAATGATTTTCAGGAATTAAATATTCATCACACATGGCAAGAATGATTGCGTATTTTACGTCACTTACCCCACCTCTCAATTCGTTTTCTTTGATTCTTGGAAAATCATTTTCGATTTTATAATAATTCTCATTTCTGATTTGGTAGAACTTGTCCTGATAAAATGGCTCATGTTTATCCAGATAACCGCCTTCAAAGAGTTTCGCATTGAAAAGCGATAAAGCGGGTGTGTCGTTTTCGAGTATCTTGCGAATTACAGTGATTTTTTGGCAAAGCGTTTGACCGTTGCCATTTGAAACCTCCACAGAAGCATGATATAAAAACAAATTTTCCAACAATGTTTCGTCCAACTGTCTTTCGCCATTTATCGTAACTTTTTGAGGGTTGTTTGTTGAAGTGGTTTTAACTTCCACAGCCCAATTGTTGCCTTGAAAATCTCGCATGGCTTTATCTACCCCTACCCAAGTACGCAAAGCATCGCAATGGTTGGTATCAGGTTTGGACAGGATTTTTTGTAAAAAATGCAGTTCTCCGTAAAGCCCCTGCTGTTCTGTAGGCGTTAAACCGGTAGAATTATTTTTCTCGAAAAGTGTTTTCCACTTTTCCAACTGATTGACAACGGTACGGATAATTTTCTGTTCTGTATTCAAGCAAATAACAGACTGTATCAGGTTTTCGCAAAGCGAAGCGAAAATATCACGGCTGTTCGGGTACAATAACTCAATTATCAACAAGCGGGAATTTGCAAATGTAGTGTCGTTTAATAACATCACTTTTAATTCACGCAGATTGATAAAAGAAGAAACATCAATGCGTATGTCGTTACTGAAAGTAAATGCTACGCCATAATATCTTTCGGGGTAGTGGAATGTACCATAAATATGGAATGGAACATCACTCGAATACAGGCGCTTTACAAGCCCAACACTTTTTTCTTCTTCCAGAGCCTCCCAAATCTCTGCAATATGATTACTGTTCGTCATACATATTATCGTTTTCGTTGTCAAATGTATTTTCTGTTTCCGCAAACTCTGCAATCTGATTTACTGTGTAAGAAATTGCGTACTGTTTTCCACTGCCCGGAAACGATATTACAAAGCCAATAAATGGTTCGTCTGTTATATTGTAAGAAATGGTTCCGTTTTGAATATTACCTTGTTTGTCTAATACATTTGCACAAACAGGGTTGAGCGGATAAATCAGCAAAAGCGGATTTGTGCGTGGCCTGAATTCTTGCCTTACAATTTCAGGTGCGGGATAATCCTTATTTTCCCAATTTTTCTTAATCTGTCTTGTGCGTTCCAATGCGGAAGCCAGTAGCTCATTATCTAAATCAATAAATTCGTCTTTTTGATTACCGACAATGTGATTTTTACGAATGTAATAAGTATTCCAATCTGTATCTTCGGCTCGGTTACGGTCAAAACAACCTACGGTTATGCCATTGGAAAAAGTGTGTTTTGATTCCGTACTGTCTTTCTTATTCATCAATACTACACGCCACGAAGTCAATTCACCCTCTCGCACGAGGTCTTGAATGTAGTTGCTAATTAAATCCAAATCTACTTTCTTCAAACTGTCGGCGACTTTGAATTTTGACAGGTAATCGCAAATATCATCGGGCAAAACATTCCGCCACAAATAGTTGTTTCCTTTCTGTTCAGGTGTCCCTTGCGAAGAAAGAAAATTATCGGTTGCAATCAGATTCCTTTTCTTTATACCTTTATCCATTGGAAGTTGATAGGTTTCTATCAATCTGCCAGCCCAAGAAACCTCTATTTGTTTGGTGTAACGCATTTTGGATACAGAGGTAATCTGTAACTGTCCCGGACTGTTTCTTACTTTCAATGAATAATCTTCTGGTGTTCCGTTTATGTTGGCCAAATAATCGAAATCTGAACGCAATTCCTCACTTGCAATGGTAATGTGTCTAAACCATTCATTCAGTTCTTCACTTGTGAACAAACGGCACAAATCTACGTAACCCGGTCGATAACCAAACCAGCGCCCCATTTGCATCAGAGTATCGTACATTTTTGAGGCTCTCAAAAAGTAACTTACCGACAGACCTTCCAATGTCAAACCCCGTGAAAGTTTATCGCCGCCAATAGCAATTACAGAAATTCCGGTTTTCTCATTGTCGTAATATGTCAAACAATCGCCTGAAGAGCCATTGATTGATTTTACTTCAATCTTTTGTACAGCCTTATAGAGCAATGGTTTAATTTCTTCCCACGAATGAACGGTTAAGTTTTTGTCTATCTCGCTATGTTTGGAGTGTTGAATTTTAGTTGTAACAGTTTTATAGGAATTATAATTTGCCGTATCTTCTTCCAAAATCCGGCGAAATTCCTCGTAAATGGCAGGGTCGTTTGCTTCTATTTCATGCTTATAGTAGTTGAATAAGTCTTCTACCAATTCTTTAATATGGTTTTGCCAAATTTGAAAACGAGAAATGTGAATAAGCATGGAATTGTGCTTCGAGCCTTGTCCTCTTGCTATTCGGATTGCACAGGTTACAATAAAACACTTTACCGCAGTTTTCAACGACTCGGGTATGTCGCTGAAAGTTGGTTTATCTGCATCTTTTTTATGTCCCTTTGGTACAAAAAAATCGGAATCCTTTACGGGGCAAACAATTGGCAATAAATCATTATCCGTATCATCCGGAATTATGGAAGTACCAAAAACCTTTTCGGGACCAATATAGTTTGTTGGAGCTGGAATATTTATGATAAAATCGCGAGGAAACAAATCATCATCGTTTTGTGGAATAAAGATGTTGGCAAACGGTGTAGCCGTGTAGCCAACATAAGCAGAACGATTAAACAGTGAAATGATTTTGCAAATGTTGCCGTTTATGGCTGTTGGGTCTAAATCTTTGATATTGGTGTTGATTGAAGCATTGTCAGCCTCATCGTCGATAATCAAAAGTGATTTGTTTGTGATTTTGTCATCCGTTGCCTGCGTGTTTAACCATGAATAAAGCCGTTTCAAAACAGAAGCGTTTTTCTTTACAACCAGTAAAATCGGTTGCGGTGCATTGAAATTAAATCCCGCTGTGTTGGTTGCCCGACTTGTGAAATCTCCCTTTTCCAGACTTGTAGTATAGGAATTCGCAATAGCATTTTCAAATCCCGGAATAAGCCCTACTCCAATTTTTGTTGTTTTATTCATGGTGTAGGCTCTTTCGTATTGCGTATCAAAGCCTAAAAATCCCTCGTCTATGCGGTTTTGCGTTTGGCTTCGCAGGTTATTGTGAATACCAGCCAGCACAATAATCAGGTTAAAACCTGCATCAGCAGCTTTACAAATTAATCCAGTGTAATTTGCTGTTTTTCCTGACTGTACTTGACCGACAACCAACCCTTTTTTCGCGATTTGGATTTCGGTGCGTTGAGGATTGAAAAGTTTGTCAAGTACCTTATCTGTCAGTTCGTCTAACTGCAAAATAACACTTGGGGCAAACTTCTTTTGTTTTTCCAGATATTCAGCATAGCGTGTCCAAAATTCCCATTTTGATTTTTGATTTGCCCTGAAATCTTTCAACCACGGCTCACGGCGTTCACGACCCTCCAAAATTTGGAATGTATCAATCTTAACGCTATACATTGAAAGCAAATCGTTTTTTAACTTTATGGCATCCACATCGGAATAAATCATTTTTGCCTTAGCTACAGCATCATTTATTTCGCTGTCGGATACACTTGCTTTTCTGCCGATTATACTTTGGCATATTTCTATTGCTACCTGATAATTATCGCTCATTTCAGTTCTTCAATTAAATCTTCATAATTATTAAATGGCTCTATTGTTTTCAAATACGCTTTTGCCTGTACGGGTGTTTTTCCCTGCGCAATTTGATTGTCAAACATAAGCGTAAGCGTTTGTTTGATAATGTTTGTATCCATATCTGAAAATGGCGTTTTCTGTGTTTCTTCGCCTTGAGCCTCGCTAATGTAAATCTTTTTGGTTGGAATTGCTTCTTCCAGAAATTTCAATAATGTTTCAATGGCCTGCTCGGGCTTACTCTTCGCCAACATCTTCAAATCTTGAATCATTGAGTGTTCCCGATTAATCACAAAAAACCATTTGCCATCTTTTGCCTTGTCAAGCCAAAGCGGTTGAAAATTATGTCCTGCACGCTGTCTTAAAATCTTGCCTCTGTGTCGGTAAACTTCGCTTCCAATACTGCGTACTGATTTTGCGTAAGATTCCAACTGTTCCCTGCATACAGCAGGTGGATATGCTTTTGACTTTTTAATATCAATCTGCCAGTCGGAATCCAGCGAATTGGGCAAGTCTATTTGTATGCGTACTAATTTGTAATGTTCTTCCTTGCGAAACAAGCCCAGCCAATCGCCCGCTAATAAAAGACGTTTGCTGCGATACACATAAAAACCCTGCATGCCGGGATAGCCATTAATTCCCTCTGCTTTTTTGTATGCCTGTTCGGTTGAAAAGTTGTTTTTATGCGGTAAGACATAACCTTTCATTCTCACACTGCCGTTGATGTTTTCCGTTGGCTGTTCCTGCGTTTTATTTTCGTTGATACAAAACGGATTCCAAGCTTCAATTTCGTTTTCGCCCCAAAATATTTTGATTGCTTTTTCTTCGATAAAGCGGTGGAAAATCATAGCAATATGATTTTTTACTTTATCCAACAAAGCAGAGAATTTGCGTTTTGCATTTTCGTCTGTTGCTGCTGTTTGCCGGGGCAAAATTCTGTCTAAATCCGACCAGACAACAAGAGTACCCGACAGCAAATTATCCAGCTCGTTTGTGAATTCTTCTGGTATCCATTGCAGTAGCTCCCATTTATCGCTTTGAGCAACATAATCCAAATCCCATGACCAATAAGCAGAAGCATAATCCTTGCGCTTACTTAACACGGAGAGTTTACGGCATTGAGAAAATGAGGCTGTTTTCAAGCCTAAACCAAAACGCCCCAAATCAGTTTCGGGGCGGTCGGATAATGGATTTTGAGCACCCGGTCGCATGGCCTGAATGATTTCTTTACTGTTCATCCCTGCACCATCGTCCTTTATGGTAATATAGGATTTACCACCACGCCAAATGCGATTGATGTATATATTTTTAGCTTGTGCTGAAATGGAATTATCAATAATATCAGCAATAGCCGTTTCAAGACTGTACCCGATAGCCCGAAAAGTTTCTACCATTGACGAGGCATCGGGAATTGCCTCTGCTTTTTTGTACTTATTGTAATCCATGCATTAATTAACGTTTTAAGAATTATTGGATATGGATTTCAACTCCTTGTCCGAAACAGTCCAATTGATTTGTATGGTTGTTCGGATATTCTTGGTGGGTTTTATAAATCGAGAGGGATTGTTTATAAATTCTAATTCTGGTTTATCTTTCACATTTCTCACTATACACAAGAAATATTTATTTTTCTGCTCCATTGCAACTTTCCATTCTTTATCAGTGAATAAAATTCCACCTGAAAAGTCTGAGATTCCCTTTACTTCTACATAAGTTTCATTGGAGTTGACGTCTATAATCTTATAGTCATACCCACAACCCAAATCTCGGCAATCAACTAAAGTGCCGTTAACTGGAATTTTATTCTGGGCATAATGATTATAAAAAAAATCTTCAGCTGCTTTTCCGGTTGGACATCGTAAAATGAATTTTCCTGCTTCTATTTTTCCGTCAGCTGTATTTTTTATTAGATTCACAATATCAGTAAGGTCTTCACTGATTCTGTATGAGGGGTTGTACAAGATGTTGTTGACAATATCTCTTATATCAGGTTCTTCCAAATTATCTAGAATTTCAATGGTTCTTATTATTCTTTTGTCCATTGGCCTTTTCCATCCTTGTCGCCAAGGATAGACAGGGTCAAATTCATCCCGTCTAAGTTTAACGTAGTTTTTCTTTACATTCAGCAGGTTGGCAGTCTTTTCAAAGGCTTCATTAAACGAGTCAAATCCTATTTTATCTAAGCCTTCCTGATTGTACTTTGAAAGATAAAAAGCGACGATGATGGCTAAAATATTATTGTTCATAAGCAAACTGTTCTTTTAATTCTTCTGCAATTTTATGAGCCAAAACCACAGGAACAGCGTTACCTATTTGTTTAAATGCAGCGCTACGACTGCCTTCAAAATAGTAATCATCGGGAAACGATTGCAATCGTGCGGCTTCGCGTATGGTTATGGAACGCACATTTTCAATAGTCGGATTTGTAGTGGGATAAATGTAGTAGTGACCGTCCATTGCAATATGAGCAACAACGGTATGACAGCAACCGTCCGGGTCAACGACCTGAAAACGGTTTAGAAAAGACTCTTTATTTTTATGGTGTTGAAGACGGGACGGAATTTTTGAATAATCAATCCTTTTTCTATCATTTAACCACATTTCGACCGCCATTTTATAAATCTCACGGTCGTTTTCGTTGTTGGGGCGGGCAATATGCTGTGTTGTAAAATTAAGAGTTCCTCGAATACCTGATTTTTTCAGGTATTTCATTTCAGAAAGAGGCTTTGTATATTCTATCGGTGCGCACAACTGCCCTTCACCTGATTTTCTTTCTGGTAAATCGGAAAACAGGTCATTTAGCACCTTGTATTTGTTAATTTCCGTTTTCAATTCAGGATAGCAGAAACCCGTTGGCTGTCCGTTTTCATCTTCCGTTTTCCAGCCTACAATGATAACACGTTGGCGATTTTGTAATACGCCATGTTCAGAAGCAATCTGCACCTTCAATTCCATTTTATACCCAGCCCGTTCAACCAAACGGGTAAGGTCTTTTAACGGTTCTCCATTTTTTGCAGTTCGAATGCCTAACACATTCTCAAATACAAACATTTTGGGATGATAGCGTTCCAGAAACTTCACATAATATTTATATAGCTCATTACGAGGGTCATCCTCTACAGCTTTCCCCATTCGGGCACGACCTGCAACAGAATACGCCTGACAAGGCGGGCCCCCGATGATTATATCTACATTTTCATCTCCAATAAGGTTGTCGACCTTTGTAAAAACACCCTGTATCGTCTTTCTGCCAATTTCAGATTGGATTACAGTATCGATTACTTCTTGAGGGACTTGCGACCAGAGTTTACTTCCGTCTTCCTTTTCCTGCTTTTCTCGAAGATATTTTCTGTAGATATTTAATTGGTTGTTGCTTTTCAGGTAATGAAACGCAGCACGGGTTTTCAGTGTATCACAGGCGTACTTATCCATTTCGATATGCGTCAAAGGCTCATAGCCTGCCCGAATAAAGCCTTCGGACAAACCACCTGCACCAGCGAATAGGTCTATGAATTTTAAAGCCATTTTAATATAAATTTTGCTGTGCAAAATTAGCAATAAAAGTTGAGACTTTGACTCTTTAGGTCAAGAACTTTTAGTCCAGTGGATTACCTCTCTTTTGTTTCTACAAATTCCAAACTCTTCATTGTCGCAATTAATGCAACCTTAAGCTATCTATTTCTGCTTCAAAGTCTTTAATAACAACGCTTTGTTTATAATACTCGTTCATCAACAGCGCATAGTCATTCTGCTGTTTCATACAAAACAGCGTGAGAATAAGTATCAGCAAACCAAGCATGGCAATCGCAAAAGAAGTTTTCCGAACCTTGAAAAGCCAGAAATTAACGAGAGACTCCTTCTCCTTTCCCTGCGATTCAACAGTTTCCCGTTGCTGTTTTCGTATCCGGCTTACCACATTTTAATTCGATTCTCCGATTTTAGTTTCTTAATCTGGTATTTTATAAAAGGGAAGAAATAACCGTTGAAAGAATTACTGATGTAATATTCAATCAGTTCTTGCGTAGTATAGTCGCCACGTCTTTCAAGTAGGGCGATTAAATCATATATCCTCCGGATTTCCGACTCTGAACCATCTTTTACATTTTGCAAATACGTATTACGGTTATTATCTGCACTATCTGTTACTACTGTTGATAAACGGGCGTCCCACTCGGAAGGGTATAAGCGAAAACGTGTCGTAATCAATTTTGCATTACGATTATGGATTAGTTGGATGTAGAGCGCCCCTTCCTTATTCTTAATAGTGGATTTTCTGAATTTTATTTTTACCGATGTCATTGATTACTGTTTGTTTGTTTACAACTCATATATAGTGGATTCATATAATATTCATTTTCCCGGCTCTCGATTTCATGTTCAAAACTTGAAGTTGAAATGATAAAGCGTACGGACAACAAAAAGATACGGTACAAATTTACAAAAGAGCACATACGGAAACTATTCTTGTTGGTAACCTGATCACCCGGTCATTACAATAATATTTTCTGTTTTCTTATCACCCGCACATATTAATCGCAAATTTTTATGTACGTTTGTGACGAGCAAAGGAGTGAATTGCTTAAAAGCTAATAGTATGGAAAACAAGGATGATAAAACTACCCTGCGGCGCCTGCTGGTTGTAGGAAGCAGCAATACCGATATGGTGATAAAAACAGCGCATCTCCCGTTGCCCGGCGAAACGGTGATAGGGGGGACGTTCTTTATGAATCCCGGCGGGAAGGGCGCTAATCAGGCTGTTGCCGCCTCACGCCTGGGCGTTCCCGTTACATTTATTTGTAAAACAGGGAATGACGTCTTCGGGCGTCAATCCCATCAACTACTGGAAGAAGAAGGCGTCGATACGTCGTATGTCTTCTCCGATGTACGGAATCCGTCGGGCGTCGCTCTGATTACAGTAGATGCGAATGCCGAAAACTGCATTGTGGTTGCTTCCGGCGCCAATGCCAATTTATTACCGGCCGATCTGGAAAAGGCGGAAAAGGCTATAGATCATTGCGACATCGTATTGATGCAACTGGAAATTCCCATCGAAACCGTGGAATATGTGGCCTGCACCGCGCATAAAAAGTCGAAGAAAGTAATTCTGAACCCTGCGCCGGCCCAACTGTTATCGAAAGAACTGCTGAGCCATCTTTACCTGATTACGCCGAATGAAACGGAAGCCGAAATGCTGTCGGGTATCAAAATCACCGATATGGAGTCGGCTCGAAGCGCGGCAAAAGAAATATGCCGTCTGGGGGTGGAAAATGTAGTCATCACATTAGGCTCGAAAGGCGCCTTTATCTACGGGGGCGGAACGGTTGAAAAGATAGACGCCTTTCCGGCGAAAGCGGTAGATACCACAGCGGCGGGCGATGTGTTCAACGGGGCGTTATGCGGCGCTCTGCTGGAAGGACAAACCCTGTCCGAAGCCGTCCGGTTTGCCTGCAAGGCCGCCTCTATATCCGTCACCCGCAACGGGGCATGGGATTCCGCTCCTTACCGGAATGAAATAACTCTTCTTTAAATACTAATATTATGTTCATCGTTCAAAGTTATTCGTTAGCCATTCTCTTTTGCTTTATTACCATGTTCTGTTGGGGTTCCTGGGGGAATACGCAGAAGTTGGCGTCTAAAACATGGAGGTATGAGTTTTTTTACTGGGATTATGTGATAGGGCTGTTGTTGTTCTCTATCATTTCGGCATTTACGTTGGGCAGTACCGGGCCTGCGGGGCGTAGTTTCCTGCCTGACCTGGCGCAGGCCGACTGGATGAATCTGGGGAGCGCCTTCGTCGGCGGGATTATCTTTAATGCGGCTAATATTCTTCTGGCGGCGGCTATTGCTATCTGTGGTTTATCCGTTGCGTTCCCTGTCGGCATTGGATTGGCGTTAGTTCTTGGCGTTCTGGTCAATTACTTCGGAGCGGCTAAAGGCGAACCGTTATTCATCTTCTCGGGCGTTTTGCTGATAACCATTGCCATTATTCTAAACGGATTAGCCTATAAAAAGGCATTGGTCGGCACAAAAGAAGTATCTATCAAAGGGATACTTATAGCCGTTTCCGCCGGTATTATTATGGCGTTCTTCTATCGTTTTGTAGCGGCCTCGATAGACCTGACCAATTTCGCCTCCCCGGCGGCGGGAAAGCTAACGCCTTATACCGCCGTATTCATCTTTGCCGTCGGCGTATTTGCCAGCAATTTTGTGTTTAATACGATTGCCATGAAGAAGCCCGTGGAAGGAGAGCCTGTTTCTATAAGCGCTTACTTCAAAGGCAGGCCCGTCACCCACTTAGTAGGCATTCTGGGAGGTATGATCTGGTGTCTGGGGCAATCCTTCAGTATGATCGCCTCAGAAAAAGCCGGCGCTGCCATTTCCTACGGCCTCGGACAAGGCGCTACGTTAATTTCTGCCCTTTGGGGAATCCTGATCTGGAAAGAATTCAGGAACGCTCCCAAAGAATCCAATTACCTCAACGCAGGAATGTTTATCCTGTTCATCATCGGCCTCGGCTTCTTAATCTATGCGGGAGCCTGATAAACGGCGCAGATATGAATAAAGTCGTATTAGCAAGCCTGGCTATCTTAGCATTAGCCTCTTGCGCACAGAAAAAGCCGGAAAGCAGGCAAACCGCCCTTCCTTCCGAAATAACGCTTTCCAAAGAGGTGTTATTGGATAAGGTTAAAGGGGGATGGGCGGGGCAAACGATCGGGTGTACGTATGGAGGGCCGACGGAGTTCCGGTATACCGGGACGATGATTCAGGCGTATGTCCCCATCGAATGGCCGGACGGGTATGTTAAATGGTATATGGAGAATATTCCGGGGCTGTATGATGATATCTATATGGATTTGACGTTTGTAGACGTCTTCAACCGGCTGGGGTTGGATGCGCCGGCGGATTCGTTTGCCGTAGCCTTCGCAAGGGCGGGGTATCCTTTATGGCATGCCAACCAGGCGGCACGGTATAATATACAGCAGGGGATTATGCCGCCGCAGTCAGGTCATTGGCTCAATAATCCGCATGCCGACGATATCGATTACCAGATTGAAGCGGACTTTGCCGGGTTGATGTCGCCGGGTATGCCGAACGCCGCCTCCGAAGTTTCCGATAAGATAGGGCATATTATGAACTATGGCGACGGGTGGTACGGCGGCGTATATGTAGGCGCTATGTATGCACTCGCGTTTGTTTCGGACGATATTGAGTTTATCGTTACGGAGGCGTTAAAGGCTGTTCCGCAACAAAGTACATTCTATACGTGCATGGCAGACGTGATTCATTGCCACAAACAGTATCCGGGCGACTGGAAACAGACTTGGTTTGAATGTGAGAAGAAATGGAGCGAAGACGTCGGTTGCCCCGACGGCGTGTTTTCAGCCTTCAATATCGATGCGGTGATGAACAGCGCCTATATCCTTATCGGGCTGTTGTACGGAGAGGGTGATTTTTACAAAACGATCGATATTTCCACCCGTTGCGGGCAAGACTCGGATTGCAACCCGGCTTCTTCCGGCGGTATCTTGGGAACGATCCTCGGATACAGCCATATTCCCGATAAATGGATGAAGAACCTGCGGGAAGTAGAAGACATTCCTTTCGCCCATACCACGATGTCGCTGAACGACACGTACCGGATCAGTTACAATCAGGCCTTGCAGATGATTGAACGAAACGGCGGCTACGTAAGCGAAAACGACGTAACCATCCAATACCAACCGTCCGAAGCCGTACGCTACGAGAAGTCGTTCGAGGGCCATTACCCCGTTAAACAAATAAAGCTCAACAAACAGATAGAAGACGTGGGCGAGGTAATGTTCAACGGTATCGGCGCCGTTTTTAGTGGCGGCATACGTTCGAACGATATGGAGTATGTAGGTAAAGTAGCGGCGTCTGTCGATGGCAAGCCGGCGGAAATAATCAACCTGCCCGCTAACCCGTTGAAGCGCCGTCACGATATTTATTGGAAATACCAGCTTCCGCAAGGAGAGCATACCGTTACCTTCCAATGGCTGAACCCCGTGAAGGAGGCAAGCATTCACTTCAATAATGTGTTGATTTACGCGGATGCGCCGCTGCCGGCGGTTACTTATTGAAGGGAAGCGCTATCCATTTATGCGATGATAATGGCAGAACAACAAGTCGCCGTTGTCATCGTGTAAATGCATGCCGTTGCCTTCGCAGTAGCGAAAGAACTCACAATCGGCGCAAAGGCCCTTCTTCGCCCAATCCCTGTTGCGGAATACCTGGAAGCGGTTGTTCCAAACGTCCGTAAAGCTGTCGGTATAGATGTTTCCCTGATGGAAGTTGGCCCGGATACTCGGGCAGGCC
>JAISDP010000028.1 GCA_031264715.1 Bacteroidales bacterium | reverse complement strand
ATAACGGCGGTATAATAGATTTGAAAAATATTTGCTAAATTTCGCGCGCGCGAATATTATATGTCTGTGTGAGCTCTCTCTCTCTCTCTCTCTCTCTCTCTCTCTCTCTCTCTCTCTCTGCAAAAGCCGTGCCATTCGGTGGTTTACCGAACAATACTTGCAACAAATTTTCCAAAGATTTCCCAAAGATTTTAACATGATCAAAATGTTTTTTTAAATCAAAAAACCGACAGCAAAGATAAATTCTTTTGAACAAAAACAAGAAATAATTGTTACGAGGTCACGTCACGGTCGTCTGACAGATGTTTTGCACTGTGCAAGCCGGGCAACAGATCGCAAAACTGCGGGTAACAGGTCGCAAAACTGCGAGTGGTAAGCCGCAAGCTCGCGAGTGGTAAGTCGCAACCGCAACCCCGTAGCGGGTTGAACTGCTTCACAGTTCGGAAAACTCTTGTTAGAATTTAAAGAAATTCAACGCATTATAATAGCATACATCTTCCACCAATTGCCCGATAAATGACATTTCCGAAGCAGGGAGTTCTCCGTTTTCCACATCGTTGCCAATCAGATTGCAGAGGATGCGACGGAAATACTCATGACGCGGATATGACAGGAAACTGCGCGAGTCGGTGAGCATGCCCACGAAACGGCTCAGCAACCCAAGTACCGATAGCGAGTTCATTTGTGCCTCCATACCCGCCTTTTGGTCGAGAAACCACCAGCCCGAACCGAATTGCATCTTGCCTGCCACGCTTCCGTCCTGAAAGTTACCGATCATGGTTGTAACCAGATCGTTATCGCGCGGGTTCAGGTTATAGAAAATCGTCTTGGCCAACTGGTTGCTGGTATCCAGTTTATTGAGGAATTTCGACATATTCTGCGCTATCGTAAAATCGCCAATAGAGTCGAAACCGGTATCGGCGCCCAATTGTTTGAACAGTCGGGTATTGTTGTTGCGGATAGCGCCATAGTGGAATTGTTGCGTCCAGCCTTTGGCGTGGTCCATCTTCGCGCCTTCCACCATCAGCGCCGACTTGAATTTGACGGTCTCCGCACGTGTCGGTTCCTTGCCCGAATATACCTTATTGAATATCGTATCAATTTCGGCTTGCGTGTAATCTTCAGCATAAAACTCCTCGATGCCATGGTCGGACAGTTTGCACCCTGCCAGCGCAAAATAATCATGGCGGTTTTGCAATGCTTCAATCAGGTCGGCATACTTACTAATACGAATGCCCGACACTTCCGAAAGCTTGTCAACGTAATCCTTATATACTACAGGATTTTCCACCGCTATCGCCCTGTCCGGCCGCCAGGTAGGCAGCACTTTTATCTCGAAGCCTTCCTTTTGCAGTGCACGGTGATGTTCCAACGAATCAACCGGATCGTCGGTAGTGCATACCGCTACTACGTTGAACTTACGCATCAGGCCGCGGGCGCTATATTCCGGTGTACGCAACTTTTCAGTACATACTGCAAAGATTTCGGCTGCTGTGGCAGGATTGAGTATCTTATCGACTCCGAATGCACGTCTCAATTCGAGGTGTGTCCAGTGATAAAGCGGGTTACGCATTGTGTAAGGCACAGTTTCCGCCCATTTTTCGAATTTCTCCCAGTCGGTAGTATCCTTACCTGTGCAGAAACGTTCGTCAATGCCATTGGTACGCATTGCACGCCACTTGTAATGGTCGCCTTCGAGCCATATCTGTCCCAGGTTATCGAACTTGCGGTCATTGGCAATCATTGCCGGGTCGAGATGGCAATGATAGTCGATAATCGGCATCTTTGCCGCATGGTTGTGGTACAATTGCTGCGCGATATCCGTCCGCAACAGAAAATTTTCATCCATGAAAGGTTTCATATACTATCTATTATTTATTTTTGATTGCTGATTATTTGGTCAGGATAGCGAGACGATTATTTTTCAATCCCGAACAGTCTCTTAATGTGTCGGTCGTAGATATTCTCGATTACCTGCCGTCCTACAATATCCTTGTGTGCTTCGAGCGCACCGGTATATTCCGTGCTGTATTCCGCGGCTACCTTGTAACCCACATGGATCAACTGGCGGAAATTCGGGTTGTAGTCCGGATGACCGGGGATATGACGCAGTGTATTGGCTAATTTTTCGCCTGTCCAGCGTTCCACCTCCTTGGTTGGCGGCAACCCTTCCTTATTGATATCGATTACTGTGGCGTACGGACCACAAAGCTCGTCGAAACGGCCGATGGCGCCGGAGTATATTGCTTTTGCGAGATCGATTGCTTCCTCATCGCCGGTCATCGCCAGCCCAATCACTTCCTCCAGCCAGGTCGTTCCGGCAGTTTTTACATGGATACCTTTGTCATACTTCCTGATCAGGTCGCCCATCACAGGGTAAATAGAGAACTTATCGCTACCTGAATGGATACTTAGTTTCAGATTGGCAGGCAGACCGAATTCCTTCACGGCAAAGTCGATCACCAGCAAGTCTTCTTCAAATTCTTTCGCAAACAGGGCTACATCGCCTGCATAATCCACACCTTTATTGAACCGGCCGGTAAATTTGGGTGCAATGGTTTGTGCCGGAATCTTTTCAGCGGCAATAGCGCCCAGTATGAAGAACATTTCCACGGGCGATTGCGCATCACTCACTTCATCCATAGACAGTTCGGCAACGAAATTGCCGAAGCCTTTAGCGTTCTCTATGTGGCGATAAATCTTACCCGCTTCCTGTACGGCATACAGAAATTTTTTGGCGATGTTTTGCAGTAGTTCCTTCGGTACATCCAATGGGGCAGCCATACCCGGTATCTGCAACTTGCCGGTATATTTCATGTTGGCGGCTACAAAAGCATCAAGATCGGCTTGTGCTGCTTTTTTCCCGATATAATCGGCCACATCGAGCGTAAAAAAATCCGATGCATCAATAAATTTATCCACATTGGAGAGGTTAATATGGTCGGCATCAACAAAATATTGCCCTTTGTACCTCAGCGATTTCACGGCAGCATCGGCTTCCGTGCGCGTATCAGCAGGCGTTGAGTGCACAATGGTATGTTCGCGATTCGATTTGTTCCACACCGGGACTATCTCGAATCCAAGAATTTCTCTTGCTTTCATTAAAGCGTTCAACTGCGCTTCACCCTGATGTGCAAAACGGTCGCCTGTTCCGAATGAATATTTTCCAATCTGCATGTTTTTGAGTTTTTGATGTAAAATTATTTTATTGATTTACAGACATTATACAGCACATGAATCGGCGTTGACAAACTCACCGTGTGCGCACACGAAAATAGGTGATTTTTTTTGTTTATGAAAATTTTTGTCTTTATTTTCGCAGGAAATTTTTCCATGTGCACATACGGTGAATTGTTTGAACAATAAGAATTTGAAATATTTAATATGATGCCGGAACCATTCAACAAGGTCAGAATTATTGATATTGCCCACATGGCGGGTGTGTCGTCGGGTACAGTTGACCGCGTCATCCACAACCGCGGGCAGGTTTCGGAGGAAAAACGGGAGAAAATACTGTCCATCATAGAAAATATTCATTACCAGCCAAATATAATAGCCCGCTCGCTGGCGATGAAAAAAACTTTTCATTTTGCATCTCTGTTGCCGGAATGTAAGGCCGGCGAATACTGGAAAGCGCCCGAAAAAGGTATTGACAGGGCGCAGGTCGAGATGCGCAATTATAATATATCAATCGAAAAGTTGTATTTCAACCAGTTCAATGCGCAAAGCTTTGTGGCCGTATCCGGTAAATTGCTGGACGCCAATCCCGATGCCGTGCTGATAGCTCCTACTTTCCGCAAGGAAGCCGCGCGGCTGATGGAACAATTGCACGCAAAGAATGTCCCTGGTGTGTATATCGATTCGAATACGGAGGATGAATTTTACCTGTCGTACTTCGGACAACACTCCTACCAGAGCGGGTATGCTGCTGCCCGTCTTCTCGAAAACGGGTTGCTGCCGGGATCGGAGATACTGGTTGCACGAACATTACGGATAGCCGGTACTTCAAATCAGACCGAACGGCGTGAAGAAGGTTTTATGGCCTATTTTAAAGCAAATGGTTTAATGAATAAATATCATTTTATCCAGGTCAAAATGTCGGCCGACGATAATGCCGGTAACCAGAGGGATATTGAGCAAATATTCAAGAAATCGTCGCATATCCGGACTGCCATTATGTTCAACTCGCGCGTTTACCAATTGGCCGGCATCTTGAAAAAAATGAAGATTAAAGATGTGAAACTGATCGGCTATGACCTGTCGGGCGGCAATGTTGCAGCCCTCAAGGACGAATCGGTTTCGTTCCTGATTGCACAGCGTCCCGAAGACCAGGGGTACCAGGGCATCATGGCTCTATGTAACCATCTGGTGTTTAACAAAAAGATCAAACGTGTGAATTACATGCCGATTGACATTCTCACTAAGGAAAATATCGATTATTATATCAATTATATCAATTATTAGTTATCATTTTTTTATCCATAAAGAATAGTAGATTGTTTAGTTTTCTTGATAACTCATGTGTCATTTTTTGCAGAAAATAAAGACAGATATATAAACCAAATAAAATCAATAGAATGATGAACAGAATTTCATTTGACGACCTGAAAGGTAAGGTATGCGTCCTCACAGGAGGAGCTGGTGTAATCGGCGCAAGCCTCGTTCGCGGACTGGCTTCGGCAGGCGTAAAAACCGCTATCGTCGACCTGAACGAAGAAGCGGCTACCGGGCTGGCAGCTGAAGTACAGGCGGAATCGGGCGTAACGACAATTGGCGTCGGCGCCAGCGTGCTGGACAAGGACTCGCTGATAGCTGCCAAAAAAGTGATCAACGGGAAGTTGGGAAAAATCAACTTCCTGATCAATGGTGCAGGCGGCAATTCTCCCGCAGCAACTACGCAGGTGGAGGAAATGACTTCCGACAGCCTGTCACAGCTCGACAAGACCTTCTACGGCCTCAACATGGAAGGCTTCCAGAAAGTGTATGACCTCAATTTCAAAGGCACGCTGCTTCCTACCATGGTCTTTACCTCCGATATGCTCGAAGCGGGCAAGGGTGGCGTGCTTAACATTTCGTCGATGAACGCATTCAAGCCATTGACAAAGATTCCGGCCTATTCGGCCGCCAAGGCCTCCATCAACAACTTCACCGAATGGCTGGCCGTGCACCTTGCAAAAACCGGAATCCGCGTGAATGCCATTGCTCCCGGATTTTTCCTCACCAACCAGAACCGTTTTCTGATGACCGACGAAAAAACCGGAGAACCCACGGCACGCGGACGTAAAGTGCTTACCAATACGCCTATGGGTAAATACGGTGAACCCGAAGACCTGAACGGCGCCATGCTGTACCTGTTGAGCGATATCTCGTCGTTTGTTACCGGTATCTGTATTCCCATTGACGGTGGTTTCAACGCTTTCGGCAAGGTATAATGCTCAACCGGCCCAATGGAACGCTGATGATGCGGGCCGGACAGATTGACACGGATTTTTATCCGCGAAAGGTTTAAATCCGTGTTATCTTTTGGAGATAATCTTAGAATTTAACATTCTATCCATCGAAAAACAGTTAAACTTTTAAACAATAAAATTTTTATGAGTATCCAATTGAAAAAAGACGCCCATTGGGCAATGATCGTGCCTGCAAGCATGGGTGTGCGGATTACGCCGTTGAACGGGCAGCCGGTGTATAGCGGCGATATGTTCCAGATGCAGGCCACCAGCGCCGAAACCAACGTGGCCAGCATTTCGTCGTACCTTGGTTTGCCGGTGAAGGTGCTTACCACTTTCGTGAAAGGCAGTCCCATTGCGCAGTTCATCAAGTCGAACCTGAAAAGTCGCGGAATGGAGTACGAAGGCGCCGAGGTAGAACAGGGCAACCCGTGGGGCTACAGGCACCAGTTCAATATTGCCGACAGCGGTTACGGTTCGCGCGGCCCTCGCGTCCACAACGACCGTGCCGGCGAAGTTGGACGCACGCTCAACGTGAAGGATTTTGACCTCGAACGTATCTTCGGGAAGGAAGGCGTGCAGATCATCCACATGTCGGGACTTATTGCCGCGCTATCGCCCGAAACGAGCAATTTCTGCCTTGAGTTGGCGCGTGCTGCAAAAAAATACGGCGCCCGCATCTCATTCGACCTCAATTACAGGGCTTCGTTCTGGAAAGGCCGCGAAAAGGAACTGCACGAAACGTTCAAAGAAATCGCTTCCGTAGCGGATATCCTGATCGGTAACGAAGAAGACTTCCAGCTTTGCCTTAGCGTTGAAGGTCCCGAAGCCGGCGGTAAGGCTATTGCCGACAAGATCGACGCATTCA
The DNA here is from genome assembly GCA_031264715.1 of Bacteroidales bacterium. GTDB lineage: Bacteria > Bacteroidota > Bacteroidia > Bacteroidales > UBA4181 > JAIRLS01. The sequence continues at coordinate 4,286 of JAISDP010000028.1, read as the reverse complement.
AGGATATGACCATGCGCGTGAAAAAAGCTTTCCCGGGAACATCCGTTTTTGCTACTACGCTGCGCCAGGTAGTCAGCGTAAACGAGCATCTGTGGGGCGCTATCGTGCTCGAAGGCGATAAGTTCGAGGTCATCGAACCGCGTACGATCCGTGTTCTGGACCGTATCGGCGGCGGCGACGGCTTTGTGGGCGGCTTGCTTTACGGTATCCTGAAAGGATGGGAAGCCGAAAAGTGTACACAGTTCGGATGGGCTACCGGCGCGCTGGCTACCACGTTCCTTACCGACTACGCACAACCAGCCGACGAGGAAATGGTGTGGAGCATCTGGAAAGGAAATGCGCGCGTAAAACGTTAAAAACCGGATAGAACGCGGAAGAAACGGATTTTATCCGTTTCTTCCGCGTTCTATTTTCAAAATGTCGGACATCACTGACTTTGCGCATTGCACACAATGTCACTGATACCCTGCCTTCCGGCATCAAATGTACAAAATATTGCCCGTCAGGGCATTCATATCAATAGAATCCATGCGGAAAACATCAACAAATCTCCGCAGGAGATTCATTATGTGAAATCTCATACGGCGCTAACCTTCCAAGGCTTGTGACAATTTGAATTGCCCATGATTTTTATCTCATTTTGCGGAATGAATAAAATTTGATAAAATTGCCTTTTTGAAAAGTATCATATTTTGACGGTCAAATCGGACATAATTCATTATTACGGCGTTTTCCCGGGTTCAGTGGAAGCTCCCGGTACTGCCGTTCCAAAAGGGAAGTCTCAGCTTTCCCGTTCTTCGTTCTTCGTTCTTCGTTCTTCACTCCTTATCCTTTTCCTTGCCGCCTGTCACATGCCGCCTCTCGCTTGCCAGATTCCCGTCGGGACGTGGCGCGATCATCTCTCATGGACCGCCGCCGAAGCTGTTGCCATCGCCGGCAGTAAGATATATTGCAGCAATGGTGTCGGACTGTGCATCTACGACATACCAAGCCGCAGTCTCGACAAATTGACCAAAGTGAACGGGTTGAACGATGCAGGAATCACGGCCATGCAGTATGCTGCCGCCATCAATGTCGTTGTGGCGGGATACGTGAACGGCAACCTCGATATTGTGGCGGGGAGCGCCGTCTACAATATCCCCGGCATAAAGCAGAGCGGCAGATACGCCGACAAACGGATCAATCACATTTATGTCTCAGGGACAAACGCTTACATCTCCTGCTGTTTTGGCATCGTCATGGTCGATTTACAGTTGAGGCAAATCCGCGACACATATATCATCGGCGACAGCGGAAGTCCGGCCGAAGTCTTTTCCCTGGCGGAATTCAATGGTTATTTCTATGCAACGACTGCCCAGGGATTGAAAAAGGCGGATAGCCGGAGCCGTTTGCTAACTGATTTTTCGGTTTGGGAGAAAATGGACGATACGCCTGGCAGCACCTTGATGCAAGCCGTTTCGACGGATAATTACCTGTATGCCCGCGACAGGGACAATCGCCTGTTTGTTTATGACGGGTTTACCTGGAAATCGTTACCGGTACCCTATACAATCGAAACGATTCACCGGTTGACTGTTTCAGGGAACAGCCTGCTGGTGAGCGCATCCAATGCTGTTTTCATCTACAGCACAACCGCCAACTCAATACAAAATACAATACAGTCATACGACGGTACACCGGTTGCAGCTTATGATGCCGCCCTGGACAGCAACGGGTCGTGCTGGATTGCCGATAACAACCGGGGACTGGTACAATGGCAGTTGGCCAGCAACGCCATATCCTGTCATTTACCCAATGGGCCGGCGTCCAACCATGCAGCGGCGCTGCGATTCAAAGCCGACCGCTTGCTGGCAGCAAGCGGTGGCAGGGACGAAGACGGGATGCCGCTGAACCGTCCAGGCGAAATACACACTTTCTATGCCAACAACTGGAGCAGCATTAGTCCGCCGGATGCGTACGACTTTACGGATGTAGACGTTTTCGAGAACCAACCGTCAACATATTATGTAACATCGTGGGGAAAGGGCTTGTATGTGTTTGAAAACGGCGTGAAGAAGACCCAGTACACGCAAAACAACAGTACCCTGGTTGCCGATTATTTGGGGAATGTGCTGTGCGGCGGACTACTGATAGATGCCGACGATAAACTCTGGGTGAGCAACGATAAACAGGCAAGCCTGTTCGGGGCCGGGCAATGGAAAGCGCTTCCATGGCAGGTCACATCGAGTCTGGGGCGGTTCACAGGCGATAATTATAGCCAGGTATGGACCACACAGGGTTACAATGGTTTGCTTGTTTTCAGTAAAACGTTATCCGAACAGGGGCAAAGCGGTGCAAGTATATCGTTCAAGCCCTACAATTACAACGGGACAGCGCTGATCAACCGGAGCAATCAGATATCCGGCACGCCCGACGGGATTATCTGGGCGGGTACCACGCAAGGTCCCGTGTATTACAAAAATCCGGCGGCTATATTAAGCGGCGAGGGTACTGCGGGCGCCCACCCTCTCCGCACCGGAACCGACGAACCAAGTCACACGTACGCCCTGCTTGGCTCCGAAAATGTTCTGTCGGTGGCTATCGACGGAGCTTACCGGAAATGGTTCGGCACCGAAACAGCCGGCGTATTCTTAGTCGCAGAGGACAATGTGAGCGAAGTGAAACATTTCACGGTGGATAACAGCCCGTTGTTCTCCAACAAAGTACATGATATAGCCATCAATGACAGGACCGGCGAAGTCTTTTTTGCCACCGATTACGGTATCGTGGCCTACCGTGGCGATGCCGTATCGAGCGGCGAAGACTTCGGCCGCGTATATGCATTTCCTAATCCCGTCCGTCCCGAATACCAGGGCGAAATAACCATCACAGGGCTTATCAGGGATGCCGATGTAAAGATTACCGATGTGGCAGGCAACCTGGTATACCAAACCCGCACCTTAGGCGGACAGGCCGTATGGAATGGCCGTAACCGGCAAGGTAGAAGAGTGGCTACCGGCGTATACCTGGTCTTCTGCACCAACAGCGATGGTTCCAAAACACACGTTACCAAGATATTATTCGTACACTGAAAAATAAGACGGAGGGTTATCCAAATCGGATGCCTTCCGGCATCACAAGGCGGTTGGTAGAAGAATCGGGTGCATTTCCCGTCAGGGAAACCATATCAATAGAAATATACAGCTGACCCACGGACAAAGACCATCAAAATGAAGCGTACAGATCACTTTTTATAATATATACTGGCTCTATAACGTTTTGTGTGGGTAAATAAAAAAAGAGTACCTTTGCGTCATGAACAGTACACAAATATTTACGACAGTTTTAGGCTTGGAATTACCCTGGCAAATACGGGAAATTCGCTTTGAGACATTGGGAAGCGATGATCGGGAACTTCATATTTACCTTGATTTTGAGCGCGGTTGCAAATTTACATCCCGTACAGGAGAACAAACTGTCGCCTACGATACGGAAGAGAGGCAGTGGCAGCATCTGAATTTTTTTCAGCACAGATGCTATCTTCATGCCCGTGTTCCGCGCTTATATAAAAGATGCGGAAGGCAAAGCATACCGGATAGAAGTTCCATGGGCAAGATCAGGCAGTGGCTGCTGTTTGAAGCGTATGCCATGTTGCTTATAGAAAGTGAGATGCCCGTGTGCAGGGTGGCGGAGAATCTGTCGGTAACCCGGCCTCGCATATGGAGCATATTCGATTACTGGCTTGAAAAAGCAGTATCGGAAGATGATTTAAGCAAAGTAACATGCGTTGGCGTAGATGAAACTTCGCGTAAAAAAGGGCATGAATATATTACTCAGTTTGTAGATTTGGAAGAACATCGAACGATATTTGTAACCGAAGGCAAAGACAGCGGTACAGTAGAAAAATTTGTAACGGAACTGGAAGCAAAGTCAGGGAAAAAAGAAAATATAGAACTGGTAAGCATGGATATGTCCCCCGCATTTATTAGCGGAGTAATCAATCATTTGCCGGAATCACAAATAGTATTTGACAAATTTCATTTGGTAAAATCTCTCAATGAGGCACTGGATGAAGTAAGAAGACTGGAGCGAAAGGAAAATGAATTACTTAAGAATCACAGATATACAATTTTAAGGAAATATGAAAATCTGTCAGGAGCCAAAAAGGCGGAACTGGATGCGTTGCTGCCCTGTATCCCAAACTGGGAGAGGCATACCGGTTAAGACAACTGTTTTTGGATGTTTTCGATGTACAGGATAATGAAGAAGCCAAAGGATATCTTTGGTTTTGGTGCGGGCAGGCACTG
>JAISDP010000023.1 GCA_031264715.1 Bacteroidales bacterium | reverse complement strand
AAGGTTTTCCTGTTCCTGAATGCGAAACGTGCATTTCGGAGTATCTACATTCCGTTGAGGAACGGGTTGTGTATTCTTTCCTGTCCTATGGAGGTATCAGCGCCGTGCCCGGGATGTACCACCGTATTCATCGGTAATGTCATCAACTTCTCTTCGATACCGTTTATTAGCAGGTCATAATCGCCCCCGGGGAGATCGCTTCGCCCGATACTGCCGTTGAACAGCACATCGCCCACGATGATCCATTTCCTGTCCGGCGCGTATAATACGATACTCCCGGGCGAATGACCGGGTATGTGACGTATCTGTAGCGAAACATCATCACCGAAAGCAACGGTGTCGCCTTCGTCAAGGAAAATTTCGGGTGTGGGCGGTTGTTCCACCGTAAAGCCGAATATTTCACCCTGTCGGTATGCGTTTTCCATAAGAAAAAGATCGCCGCGATGGGCCGCAGTTTTCACCGGCCATGTGTGGCACACAAAAGCGTTGCCGATCACGTGGTCGAAATGACCGTGCGTATTGATGAGCCATACGGGATGAAGATTCTTGTCGGCGATATATTTTTCCAATGCAGCCTGCTCGCCGGATGAGCAACACGCCGGGTCGACAATAGCACATTGCCCGTCGGCGGCGGCTATAATATATGTATTGACTTCGTAAGGATTAAAAACAAGATGATGTAAGGTCATGAAAATGAAAAATGAAAAATTAAGTGGAAAATGAAAAAGGCTACGTTTTTCCTTTCAGGAAGGGGACAAACATGAATGAGCCATGGCTGGTCACGTCAATTTCGGTTTCCGATGTTTTTATCACCAGGGTCATCTCTTGCCGTTCATTGTTGCCGACGGGTATCACCATTCGCCCTCCGATTTTCAATTGCTTCAGCAGGGTTTCGGGTATTTCGGTTGCCCCGGCGGTTACCAGTATCTTATCAAAAGGCGCATAGGCCGGTAATCCTGCATATCCGTCGCCATAGAAAAAGTGCATTTTGTAGCCCATCCGGTGAAGCAGTTGTTGCGAATTAATATATAATTCGCGTTGCCGCTCGATGGTGTATACATTGGCTCCGACTTCGAAGAGCACAGCAGCCTGGTATCCCGAACCGGTACCTATTTCCAGTACTTTTTCGTGTGGTTTTACCTCCAGCAGTTGTGTCTGGAATGCTACCGTGCAGGGCTGCGATATGGTTTGCCCGGCCCCTATGGGAAAAGCGGAATCCTTATATGAAAAGTTGATAAACCCGCTATCCATAAACGCATGGCGTGGTATCCGTCCGATCGCATCCAGTACAGCTTCATCCCTGATGCCTTTTTTACGGATCTCTTCAACCAATAACCTGCGTAACCCTTTGTGCCTGTATGTGTCCTCTATTATATCCATATTCCCGGCAAAGTTACGTGAAATATCCGACATTTTAGACGGGATGAACCGCGACTGTTGTTATTGCCTGATCCTCTTCTCCTTCAACGTTCCGCCAAGGTTATAGTCGGGGTAAGGCGTTGTTCCTTCCTTGCCGACACCCTTTTTCATCAGTGTTTTCATATCTTCCAAATACTTTTCGTACACGCCGCGCGGGTTTACATTGTTTTGTCGGCACACGGCGGCAGCCATGCCCACAACTTCGCCCATCATGCCGGTAGTACGCATGGTGCGTACGGTACCCAGCGCCACATGTGTTACGCTGATGTTGCGTCCGGCCATGAACAGGTTGTCTACATTACGCGAGTAGAAGCAACGGTAAGGGATCGGATAAGGATAAATAACCTGGTGCCTGGCAATGGATTTGAACTCGCTGCCGGGGAACTGTTCGGTATTTTTCGGGTCGGGATAATGAAGGTCGATGCTCCATGATGTTGAAGCTGTGCCGTCGGGATAAGTCACATAATCAGCAATATCCTGCTCCCTGAGGATGAGGTCGCCCAGCAGACGGCGCGATTCGCGCTTGCCCGACACGTAAGCCACCCAGCCAAGCCTGCGGTTGGCGTATCTGTCCTTTTCGCTGTATTCGTTTTTCAGGAACGACCAGTTGGAATACACCACCAGCAGGCCATAGTCGCGGATACGTTCGAAATCGGCAATCTGGTCGAAATTCATCCCGGTTTCCCATGTCCATTCGCCCATGGTTACCTTTTGCACATTTTCTTCGTTGAAATCCATGCCGTACTTGAACGCGGGAAAGGCGCCGGGCGCTTCTACTTCTTCGGAGTACCACTGTACGGAGCTGCCCATGGTCATTTGATCGCCTTCCTCGGGAGCTGTAGGTTCATCAAATTCGGCTTTAGACTCGCGTCCCATCGCAAAATCGGCGCCAGCCAGTACGCCGATGGTTCCATCGCCGGTGCAGTCTGCAAATACAGGCGCGGTGAATACCCGTTCTTCGCCGGTTTCAATATGCTTTGCAGTGATCGATTTGATGGCGCGGCCGTTCATTTTAACAGCAAAAGCACGGTAGTTCATAAACTGGGTAACGTTAGGCTCGCCGTCCACCAGCGCTGTTTTCTTTTCATCTTCGTACCGGCTGGCTGGCTGAGCATTCCCACCTTTTTCCGGACTTAGCTCCTTCACGATGCCGCCCAGTTCGGGATACGGTTCCAGTGCAATACGTCCGCCAAGGTGTACGCGCACTTCGGAGCTGTTGTTGCCGCCCCAGACAGGACGGTCGTGGATCAGGGCTACCTTCAGGCCCAAACGCGCCGCCGACACTGCCGCACAGACACCAGCTACGCCGCCGCCAACCACTACAAAGTCGTATTTGCCGCCATTCTTGGGCTTAATGCCGGTTTGCCTGTAGCGGAAAGCGGTCAGTGCCGCCATTTCCGGCGGAGGAACAAAGGCGCTGTCCTGCGTGAAATAGATAGCATCACACCGTCCGTTGAAACCTGTAAGGTCGTGCAAGCCAATCTGCACTTTGTCACTGTTGACGGTTACATTACCGCCATCCTGCCAAAGCCAGGCATTGCCGGTATCGCCAAAGACGGCGCCGGCGGGTTTCCCGTCGATCATCACCTGGAACTGTCCGGGACCTTTGCTGTCGGTCCAGGGCGAGGTCCAGTTGTAGGTGCGGACGAACATTCGGTAGGTTCCCTTACGGGGAAAAGTCAGTTCGGTAACAGCATCCCGCACAGGCTGCCCCATTCCGTGAGCCAGCAGGTACGACGAACCCATCAGGTCCATAAATTGCTGGTCGACTACCCAGCCGCCCTTGTCGGAAAAGCTTTCCGTTTCTACGAACAGTTCGGCAGGTTGCCGGCTGCAGGCAAAAAGGAGACATGCAACCGATACGATCATAAGATGTTTGATTTTCATGGTAATATATATAATTCAAGGATTAATAAAATTTCAAAACACGCGCTCTTCAGTCTTGATGCACCGGTATATCCGGCTGAACGGCAAAGATATGAATAAATTTTTTGGAACGCCATACTCCATGTCCCCATCGGACCATGACTCGTGGTAGCATGGGACCCGTGGTAGCAAAACATCCCATTATCTGTCAAGTTTCTTTATCTTTATTTCAGAAAATCCGGGTCTACCGACACCTTTTTCCATTAATATTTTTAATTCGGATAAATGCGACTGATAGATTTGCCGGGGATTTGTCGAATATTTCATGCATAGCGAAGCCGCCATTCCCACTACTTCGCCCATCATTCCTCCGGTGCGCATAACACGGACTGTTCCCAGCGCTACATGGGTAACACTGATATTGCGCCCGGCCATAAACATATTGTCTATATTCCGGGAATATAAACACCGGTACGGCACGGCACAGGGTTTTATGTCCTGTACATCGGCATAGGAACGGAATGGCTCTTCCGCCATACCGGGGATTTCCCTGGGATAATGAAGATCTATTCCCCAGGTTGTAGTAAAAGAGGCGTCTTCATAGGGTATTCCTTCTAAAATATCCTGTTCCTTCAATAATATATCGCCCAACAGGCGGCGTGATTCGCGCTTGCCTCCGATACAGGCAGCCCAGACAAGTTTTTTATCTGCAAACAATTCTTTTTTCCCGCTTCTGTTTTTCAGGAAATCCCAATTGCCAAAAACAGCCCGCAATCCATAATCGCGGATATATTCTATTTCAGTGATCTGATCCCTGTCCATGCCTGTTTCCCAATCCCAATCTCCATGCAAACCCGGATGACAGGTTTGTTCGTTGAATTGAACCGCCCACGGACATTCCGGAAACAGTGAGTTTTCATCGGCGCCTTCGGCATACCATTGGACGGAGGCGCCCATTACCAATTGATCTGCTTTTTCAGGCGCCCGCGGTTCTCCGGTTTCATTCTTAGCCTCCCTTCCCATACGGAAATCCGCACCGGCAAGAAATCCCAAATTTCCATCGCCGGTGCAATCGGCAAACAGATTGCCTTTGAAAAGGTATTCCTCGCCGGTGCATATATTTTTACCTGTTGCGGAAATAATACGGGCGCCTTTTTTATGAACTTTGTAAATTTCCGTATTCAAAAACAGGGTTATGTTCTTTTCATTCTCTACAACCCGCTGTTTTTTCACATCTTCATAGTTGGATTCAGGACCGGCATTGTGGATTTTTTTCTCGGGATGCTTTTCTATTATTTCCATGATTTGTCTGCTCCTTTCTGTATCGGAATCCTGTCTCGCTTCCCAATATGTCCAATGGCCGACGCCGCCGATTTCATCAAGCAGATTACCCAGATTAGGGTAAGGCTGTTGATGGATTAATCCCGACAAGCCGACGCGCACCTCCGAACTGTTATTTCCTCCAAGTACCGGACGGTTTTGTATCAGAGCCACCTTACAACCCAAGCGGGCGGCGCTAATGGCGGCACAACAACCGGCAATACCCCCTCCAGCAACAACAAGATCAAATTCACCCATGATTTCAGGATCACCGGATAAACCTGTTTGCTGTTCGCGGAAAACGGCTAACTTATCCGGCTCGTCGGGAGGAATCCGGGAGTGGTCTGTTGTCAGATAAATGGCATCACAACGGCCATTAAACCCGGTAAGATCACAAAGTGCGATTCTGTTGCCTCCTGCTTTCAAATTTATGGTTCCTCCATCCTGCCAGAGCCAGTCGGCCTGCTTTGTCCCAAAAACAGTATCCGAAACGACCCCGTTAAATCGAATCATAAATCGTCCCGGTGATCCTTCTTTTTCCCACTGCTTTACCCAATCGCGCGTTCTGACCCAAATCCTGTATTCTCCGCTTTCCGGCAAGGAAATAACAGTAGATGCATCTTCAACAAGCGTTCCCAACCCGTGAGCCATCAAATAGGGCGAACCCATTACTGCCATGGACTGATTGTCAACTATCCAGCCGCCCCTGTCGGAAAAGCTTTCCGCTTCAATAAAAAATTCGACAGGCGAACAGTTGCATGCAAAGAGAAAAAAACATGCCGGGAATAGCGTGAACTTACAAAAGCCTGTCGCTATCGGGAGTATTTTTCGTTTTTGTAAAACCATATCCATCGAATTAATTATATTCCAGCCACGCGGTTGCCATGATATTAGTATCCGATGTGAAACGTATCCACCTTGCCAAAAAGGCTTGCGGAAACTGATGGACGAACTTTTCCCCCTGTTTCACGACGAACTGTCCATATTGTACCCAATCGCCGTCGCCGGTGGGGTCTGCTTCCACTGTGAATGTAACATCTCCTGTCGATTGATGCGATAATTCCAACGAACGCCGGTCGTAAAACCCAATCAGGTAAGGATCGGAAGCTACGCCGGCCTGCACATCCGCATCTATCCACGGACCTCCTTTCCCGGCCGGTTTGCCTAATTTCCAGAGGTCGTCAATCACGCCGGCCCATATAGCAGCTTTTTTATCGCTTGAAGTGAAGATATGCGGATTACCGGTCGCCATTGTCGGGTCGATTCCTGTCATCACCAGTAATCCGCGATACGAGGCATAATCGTTGATCCGAAGGTTATGCGAAGCAACAGGCCGAATTTTGGCATACCCGTCGGCATTTTCGGCGGGAAGCTCGTAGAACGTACCATGGCAATTGAACAGGTCGCGTTCGGTAGCTACTTCACGGCAAATACGCAAGATACCCTTGCGGGAAGCGCCGGTGTAACCGTCATTGCCTAAAGGTAGCCGCCACCTGCGGCCTTTGTCATCCACAACCAGTACCGATCCTTTTTCGATCTCAACAGCCTGTTGCGGAATAGCAAACTTTTCGCGGATGAATGTTGCTGTTTTTGCATCATCCCTTGCCTCGATATTCATTTGACCGTCTATTTCGTAGTAACCGGTTTCGCCCGATTCCGTACCGGCCAATAAACCCAGGACACGGCGATCGTCGCCCAATCCATAAAGCAATCCGCCAACAGACGGTTTGCCATCCATAGTGGAAATACCGTCAAAAATAGCATCGGGATGCAGGCTTCTTGCATCATTGGCCCCGTACACGAACGCGACGCTTACAGTAACGGCTTTATCGACCGATACGCGAACCCATTCGCCCTGTTCCCCATTGCCAAATTCAACAAGTTTAGATTCGCCCGGACCAACATTGATTTTTTTCAATTCGTTCCAATCGTTTGTTCCCTTTGTATCCAGTTCGAAACGGAAAACGACGGGCTGCCTGCCTGCGTTTTTCACCCAGGCGCTGCGGGTATCCCAGCCTGCGAACAGGAATGGTTCGGACGCTGTGTTTGCCGCAACAGCTTCGTCAAGCCAGACATAACCGCCGGCGTTACGCGGGCCGAGTTGATCGGGCTGGCTAACCGGGGTGAACCACAGGTTGGAGTTCGATTGCCCGGGACCTTCGATGCCGCCTTTGGCTTTGCGCTTGTTGAGAAATTCCTTTTGTGCGGAATCGTCGCATCCGAATACCAGCTGGTCTTCCCAGCGGGCGAAGTCGCCAATTACTTTCAGGTAGGCCGACCTCGGACGTATCCCTGCGGTATTGGCCGCTGTGAAAGTTTCCGGAAATTGCCAGAACATACCGTGCATGGTCATCAGGTAATCGGGCTGTCCAGGAGCGCCGACATCGCGAATACGCGGCCATTCGGTATTCCATCCGTGGGCGCCGTCGTATGTATAGCTGGCCTTGGGAAGACGGAAAAACGTCCATTTGCCCTGATCCCTTACGCCCAGCAGTACCGATTTGTGATCCCAGCCATTTACCCAAAGCGGATCGGCCGCAGGGTTGGGGTTGCCGTAGATGCCGCCGGGACCGGTAACTTCCGTAAACTGATTGCGGCGGACAAGCTTCCAGTCCTTACCGTCCCATTCGGAGAGCGACCCGGATTCCACATTGAACTTGTGTAAAGCCTCCTGACCGGTTTCGCCATTGTTGGAGTATACCATCACGCCCTGGCCGGAATATAAGCCTTTGCCATGTGCGCCGGGCAACAGTGCATTGGGGTGATTGGAGCGGGTATCGTCAGCCTGTATGTTTTGCACGTTGCCATCCCTGTAAAGCGTGACGGTTTGCAGGGTATGGGCATCCACTTCGTAGAAGCCTTCCTCCATGGTGCCGATGTAGAGCATGGATTCGGGCTGGAAGAGATGCCGTGCGTAACCGGTGTAACGTCCCGGTGCGTCTTTCAGGGAAATAACCCGGACATTACCCTTGTCGTCAATGGCATACGAGCCGATGAACAACTGGTTGGTTTCCTTGTGGATCATGCGGGCGGCAGGCGTTCCGCCAACGCTTTCGGAACGGATGATTTGCTGCATGTCGGGGGTGATCTGGTACAGCTTGTCCGACGAACCAAACGGAAGATGCGGACCATAGCTAACGGTCCAGAGACTGCCTGCCCAAGGCGCTACAGCGCCGGTTCCACACTCGCCTTCGTTGTTGTAGCAGGCCAGGTGCGGGTATACGCCGCTGATGTTAAGCTCCGATGCGCTTTTCTTCTCCCGGGCTTTACACGAAAACAATACTGCCAGAAAGGATATGAGGATGACCTTATTGAGAGTTTTCACAGTGTTGAATTAAGAATTATCGATAGAACGGATAAAAATAAGAACTAATTATAAATAAACCAAGCGGTCGCTTTGCCGTTTTTATTTGCCGTGATCCTGACCCAGCGGGCGCTGAATCCGGACGGAAATTCGTGATGCATGTATTCGCCGGGCTTTACCGTTTTCTTTGCGTAACTCCTGAATTCACCATTACCGGCTACATCTACTTCGATGTTGAAAACGACATCGGTTGGCTGGTCGTGCCAGATATGGAGCGACTTCCGGTCGAAGCCGTACATCAGGTAGGGATCGGAAGGCTGGTTGGCTTTTACGTTATCGTTATACCATACGCCTCCTTCGCCCGAAGGTTTTCCCCAGGCCCACAGGTCGTCGGTTTTGCCAAACCAGAGCCCGGCCTGCGGCTGGCCTGCCAGCGGGTTTCCGTCAGCCGGGCCGAATTTCATCGGCGTAGCCTGGTTACCACCCAGCACAAGCATGCCACGCCACGAGCAGAAGTCGGGAATCACCCGCAAATGCGAACAAACCGGCTTGATGGCCCAAAGCTGGTCGTCATACAGGTGGAATCCTATCTCGTAGAACATGCCATGGCAGTCCATCAGGGCGCGTTCGGTTTCCACTTCGCGGATGCGCAGCCATTCGGTGTTGCTTGTCTCGTCGTAACTCCTGCTCGATTTGGGTAACCGGCAGGTGATCCATTCCTTCGTTTTAGGAAGGAATACTTTCAGGATGGCCGAACTGTTGTCCCATCCGGTGGCCAGTACAGGCGCGCCGAAGGACGACGAGCTCCACACTTCCGTGAACGGCTTTTCTTCGAGTATGGTCCATGTTTTCCCGTCCCATTCGGCCAGGCGCCCGGCGCTCCATTCGCGGTTGTAGTCGGGCGTTGTATAGCTGTTGTTGCAGACTACTACGCGGCCGTGTCGCGTGAAACCCGATTTGAAATGAGGCTTGGAGCCTTTCGGTTCCTTCAATTCGTCCATCAGGTTGAAAAGCAGCTTCGTTTCGAGCGTGTTGACATCTACCTCGAAAAATTCGCCTTCCATGGCCAGGAAATATACCTTGTTGGCCGGGTCGGCGAGGTGGGTGAGCGTAGCGGCCAGACGGTGTCCCTTCACTCCGTCGATGGTACGTACATTTCCATTGACATCAATGATGTGCGGGCCGATGATCAATTGGTTCGTTTCGCCATGCAGGAGCCTGTTGGCGTATGTTCCGACAACACTTTCGGGCCGCTTGCGGATTTCCATCTTTTCGTTGATTTCGTACAGACCCGTTCCGGCGCCTGAACGATCCAGATGAGCCACATAAGTGACAATCCACAACCGGTTGGCCCAGGGAAACAGTGCGCCTGTGCCGGCTTCAGTGCGCGGCGATTGTTCGGCAACCATTGTCAGGTGAGGAAATACACCGCTGATACTGGTGTGTTGAGCATCAACAGGACATATACAGGCCGTGAAAAGCAAGAATAATATGAGCGCCTTTTTCATCATCAAAATTTATTTCAGTTCTGATTTGCAGAAAGTCTGCAAGTCTGTTTTGATTTTTGGTTCAGACTTGCACAAAGTCTGCAAGTCTGAAAATAAGCCCGACGATTGCGTCGGGCCTAAAGTTTCTTCCGGTTCGAACTGTTACCAGTTGGGGTTCTGGTCGAGATTATCGTTAATCATGCGGTCGGCATCAGGCACGGGCCACAGGTAGTCGCGACCGGCATCGAACACGCGTTCGCTTGCCACAACAATATAGCCTGCATCGACCATGCCGCTGAGGTCGGCTATGCCATTTTCGTCAATATCGGGAACGCCTCCGACAGGATAGTTCCCATCTTTCCAGTTCTGTATCAACTGGCGGTACTCGGCTGAAACACTGCCCTCATCACCATTCCATGAAGCAGAACCCGACCATGCGCGAAGCAGGAAATAACTGGGACGGTTATAAACAGTCTCGGCCAGTCTCCAGCGAAGCAGGTCGGCGTAACGATGGCCTTCCCAGGCAAGTTCAATGAAACGCTCGGTGCGAAGGATCGTTCGCATGGCAGCCTGCGTTCCGAGGACGACTTGCGGGTAAGCAAGCCCGGCGCCTGCATAGGCCCTTTCACGCAGTTTGTTGATCGTTGCATCCAGCACTTCCTGCGTGCACTGATTCAGCTCAATCATGGCTTCGGCGTACATCAGCAGCACATCGCCGTAGCGCAACATGGGATATGTAGTGGGTGCGCCGCCGTAGTTGTTTTCAAGAAATCGACTGTCAATGTACTTCTTGAACAGGAAACCATCGTAAGAAGCGTGTTCGGCACGGGCTTTCGAGTCGGTGTTGCTTACCTGCGCACCGTCGGATGCGCGGTAAACAGTGGTACGGGTCGGGTCGGGAGAATACTCGTAACCAAGCCATACGTAATCTTCGGGATGATAAGTTCCATCGAGGACGCTCTTATTGTGGGCCGTGGCGAAGGGTACGATGGTCATAGCCATGCGCGGGTCTCGATTCTCGAATATATCCTTGGGATTGTAGAGCGGCGACTCGTCGATAGGCTTGCCGTCAGTACAGGGATAAGCGCATACAAGTTCGTAGGAAGGCGCTTTCTGTCCGCCCCAGCCTCCCGCAAGACGGGAAATGCAGTTTTGCACGTCGCTGGCTGCCCAGTAGTACCTTTTCAGCGTCACATCGCCACGGTAGAAGAATATCCATTCGTTCGACCAGGAAGCAGTGAATAAATCCCGGTAATTGTCATGCAACTGATAAACATTCAAGTTCATGCAAGCCATTGCAGCCGTTGCAGCCGTTGCGTAATCGCCATTCCAAAGTGCGATGCGCGCCTTATATGCAAGGGCTGCGCCTTTCGTGGC
>JAISDP010000214.1 GCA_031264715.1 Bacteroidales bacterium | reverse complement strand
ACGTTGTGACGGTCAAAAATCGTGTACATTCTTCGACCATTTACGTGTCATTGGTCATATATCGTGTACATTCTTCGACCATTAATGTTGTGAGGGTCAAAAATTGCGTACATTCTTCGACCATTTACGTGTCATTGGTCATATATCGTGTACATTTTTCGACCATTAACGTTGTGACGGTCAAAAATCGTGTACATTCTTTGACCATTTACGTGTCATTGGTCATATATCGTGTACATTCTTCGACCATTAACGTTGTGACGGTCAAAAATCGTGTACATTCTTTGACCATTAATGTTGTGAGGGTCAAAAATTGCGTACATTCTTTGACCATTAATGTTGTGAGGGTCAAAAATTGCGTACATTCTTTGACCATTTACGTTGTGAGGGTCAAAAATCGTGTACATTCTTTGACCATTTACGTTGTGACGGTCAAAAATTGTGTACATTCTTCGACCATTTACGTTGTGAGGGTCAAAAATTGTGTACATTCTTTGACCATTAATGTTGTGATGGTCAAAAATTGCGTACATTCTTTGACCATTTACGTTGTGACGGTCAAAAATCGTGTACATTTTACCACCGCTGTCAGGGTCAAGACCACTGACAGGGTGTACCACGCTACCCTGTCAGTGGTCTTGACCCTGACAGTGGTGGAATACCTGGTGGAATACCTGACCGGAAATAAAGGATATAATAGTTATTGACTGTCTATTTCTGCTACTGCCTGCAAGAAAATCGGATTTTCCTGGTTGATTACCCTGTACAATTCCTCCATTTCCCACAGATCGCGGGCAATATAGCCCTTCATCCATAATTTTAGGTGTTGCTGCGACTTTGCAAACAGCTCCGGTTTCTTGGCCAATCCTTCCTTTTCGGCGAAATCCTGTAATTCGTTCATCATGGCGTCCGTAATCGTAAATTGCTTGTCGAATTTATCGAAAGTCGGGTACTGGCGTTTCAGGTGTTGACGGTTCCGGTCTACGTAATTCAGGACAAAACGGTTGAAAATACCCAACCCTAACAATTCGCGGTAATAGCTTGTATAAAACGAGGTGTCTATGGCTACAAAAATATCAGGCGTTATGCCGCCGCTGCCATACACGGTTCGTTTTTGTACAAGTGTCATGTATTTAAGCGAATCGGCGCCGGTATTTGCGGTTTGTCCTGTCAGTTCGCCTGTCCGTAAACGGTCGCGCAGTCCTTTGGCGTATTCGTCGTTTTGGGTGTTGTACGGCTTTTGTATGGCGCGGCCGGTGGGTGTATGGTAACGCGAGACTGTCAGGCGCAGCATCGAACTGTCGGCAAACATCATCTGGCTTTGCACCAATCCTTTACCAAATGAACGTCGCCCCACAAGTATACCCCGGTCCCAATCCTGTACAGCGCCGGCCAATATCTCGCTTGCCGAAGCCGAGTTTTCATCGATCATCAGCACCAGTTTGCCTTTGGTAAATTCGCCTTTCGAACTTGCCCGGTAATCGCGGCGCAGACTATGTTCGCCTTCAGTATAAACAATTAATTGACCTTTGTCGATAAATTCATCGGCCAACTGTACGGCTACCTCGATGTACCCGCCGCCGTTGCCGGTCAGATCCAGTATCAGGTCGGTAACGCCTTCCTTTTTCAGTTTTTGCAAAGCGGCGTCAAATTCTTTTTTTGATGAAGCGGCAAAACGGCTCAATTTAATGTATCCGGCCTTATCAGTCACTTTATAGACTGCATCGATACTGTAAATCGGTATTTTATCGCGGACAATACGGAACGGGAGCAGTTCCGGGTATCCTTTACGGAGTATCTCAATCGTAACCTCCGTACCTTTAGCGCCCCGCAGCTTTTTGTAGATACCGGGCGTTTTAATGCCTTTTCCGGCAACGTTCTCCCCATTGATGGTGATAATTTTATCGCCGCCGCTGATACCGGCTTTTTCCGACGGACCTCCCTGTATGGTTGAAAGGATCAGTATTGTGTCGTTCAGTATATTGAAGGTTACGCCAATTCCATCGAATGAACCTTCCAGCAGTTCGGTCATGGCGCGTACTTCATCCCTGGTAATGTATACGGAATGTGGATCGAGTTCGTGCAATGTTTTCCGGATCATATCGTCGCTCAACCGTCCTATATGAACGGTATCCACATAGAACCTGCCGATCCAGTCAAACAGTTGCGCCATTTTGTAGACCGTAGTCCGTTGGTCCGTTTGCGCTTTCAGCCCGGCTGATGAAATTAAGAACAGTATAACTGTAAGGGTGATGTTTCGTATGGTCATATTATTTCCATTTCTCTCGCAAAAACATAGACGCAAGAAAACTAAAACCTCGGCGGTCTGGCGTCTTGTCGAGAGTCTTTACGTTTTCGGGTACTCGATGCGTACATGGTAGATATTCATCAGGCGATTCTTGATGATATGCTTGGCCGTGTTGATTTCGCGGTAAGTGATGTTGGCATCGTTGTACTGGTCCTCCAGCACCTGGTAATTAACAATGTTGTCCACCAGGTCGCTGATGTTACGATGGTTTATCTCTTTCAGGCTGCGCGAAGCGGCCTCGATGGAGTCGCACATCATCAGCACCACCATTTCCTTCGAGCATGGGATAGGGCCGGGGTATGTGAATTTCGAACGGTCGACGAACTTATCCGATTGTTGTTTTTGTTGGAGATGGTAAAAGAAGCGTACGGTAGTGGTTCCGTGGTGTGTGCGGATGAAGTCGATGACATGTTGCGGGATACGGTTCTTGCGGGCAATCTCGGCGCCGTTCGACACGTGCTCGATGATGACTTGTGCACTGTTTTCGGGACTCAAATCCTCATGCGGGTTACGGCCTGCCTGGTTCTCGATAAAATAACCGGGCCGGTTGATTTTCCCGATGTCGTGGTATAAAGCGCCGGTACGGATGAGCAGCGGGTTGCCGCCGATCTTCTGTATCACTTCTTCGGCGAGGTTGGCCACCTGCAACGAGTGCTGGAAGGTGCCGGGCGCAACTTCCGACAGTTTGCGCAACAACGGCTGGTTGGTGTCCGAAAGTTCCATCAGGGTGATGTCGGAAATGAACCCGAAGATTTTCTCGAAAATAAAGATGGATGGGTAAGCCACGAATATCAATGCCCCGCTGATGGTGAACCGCACATAGTTCATCCAGTCGATCTGCCGGATGTTGATCCCCTGCATCAGCACCATAGCCGAATAAGCCACGCAATATGCCAGGATCACTACAATGATTGATTTGAACAGGGAGCCACGGCGGTATATGGATTTGACGTTGACGATACCCACAATGCCTGCTACAAAGTTGAGAAATACGAATTCGAACCCGCTGGGAGCTATAAAACCAACCAACAGGAGCGTGACCATGTAGATGAAAGTGGCCGTTCGCGCATCGTAAAATGTGCAGATAATCACAGGGATCAATACATACGGCAAGAGGTACAGGCTGAAATAGTCCTTGTGCACAACAATGCACGAAAGACTGATGAACAGTACCATGATCAGCAACAGGAAAGCTGTCCGCAAGGTATTGCGGAAAATCTCCGGACGGAAATACATCAAATAAATATATACCAACAAGAAGCAGAAAATCACGATGATCGCCTGCCCCGTCCATATCTGTTTGAAATTGCCGGAAGCGCCTACCCTGTTCTCAAATTCGTGCTGCATCGACACTAATATGTTGAACTTCTCGTCGTTGACTACTTCGCCAAAGACAATGATTTTCCGGTTAGCGGGCACTACACCCTTGGTATACGATACTTTGCCGATCTGTTCGGTTTTTACTTTATTGGTAATGTCGGTGTTGAATACCAGGTTGGGTTGGATGAAATTGTTCAGGTTCAGACTCTTCACGAACGGTATTTCCCCGTCGCCGTCTTCTCTTTCCAAACTGCTCATGACCAGTTCGTATGCGGTCTTCGGGGTAAGGATGTCGTCAAGATCGCCTTCGCCGGCAATATTATTTTTAATGATAACAATCTGGTCCGACAGGCTCTGGCTCCCGGAACCATCGTCGTCCTGCAGTATTCCCCGGCTATACACCGAATCGAGTAATGTGAAGATGCTTTGGTACAAACTGTTCTTCACGCTATCATGCAACCCGCTGTTTTTCCATTGGTCGTCGAATGTTTGGCTGAAACGTTTTTTCTGTTGCTCCGCCACCTCGGAGTGTTCGTTGTAGTACATCACAAAAGCACTGAGGAGACTGTCCTTCTCGACATCCAGCTCCTGCTGTGTTTTAAGGATCGGGATATCGAACGGGGCATACAAATCCTCATGTCCCCATATCTTTCCTTTTTGGAATTCATAAGGAAATTTACCCTCCCGGGGGAAAAGGAAACATACGATAACAATGCTGATGATATACAGCAATATCACGTATGTATGCGTACGTATAAAAAGCAGAATATTAGGCATAGGCCGTCTTCATGATAATCATCACGCAAAATAAACAAAAAACATTGAATTTTGATGCATCAATAATTTTATTTTTTAATGCCGCATCTTTGTTTTTGCGAAAAACATCACTAACTTTGGCGTCTTAATTTCACATAATCAAATAATATCAACGAAAAATACAAGTATAACAATGGCAAACAGACGCGATTTTCTCAAACAGGCTTCCATGTTGGTAGCCAGTGGTGTAGTAGGGGGCAGCATTCTTTCGAGTTGCGGAGGAGGCGCTTCTAAAGGCGCAGCTCCAAAAACCCCTAAAAAACATATCGGTTTACAGCTTTATTCATTGCGTGACGACGTGAATGAACTATCGATTCAAAAAGTGCTCGAAATCGTTGCCCAAATGGGATATGTCAATCTCGAAACAGCAGGATACAACGACGGCAAAATCTATGGTACCGCTCCTGCCGAATTTAAAAAAATGGTGGACGACCTGGGCATGAGGGTTACCAGCGCCCACTTGGGACGTAACTTGAGCGACAACCGCAGCGAAGACATGAACTGGTGGAACAAGGCGGTTGAAGCACATGCCGCTGCCGGGATGAAATACATGATCATGCCTTCGTCGCCGCTTGACGGAGAAGGAGCCACATTGGACAATGTAAAGAGATACGGCGAATATTTCAACGAAATCGGTTTGATTACAGCAGGCGTCAGCATGACTTTCGGGTATCACAACCACGCTTTCGAGTTCAAAAACAAGATCGACGATGTTCCCGTATACGATTTACTGGTTGAAAACACAAGTCCGGATCACGTGATCTTCGAAAATGACGTGTATTGGACTCAGGTAGGCGGTTACAACCCGGTAGATTATATGAAGAAATATCCGCAACAGATCAAAGTGCTTCATATCAAGGACGAAAAAGCTATCGGCGCCAGCGGAACCATGGATTTTAAAGCTATTTTCGATCAGGCTTATGCCAATGGCGTTAAGGACTGGTATGTGGAAGTGGAACGTTACGACGGCACTCCGCAGGAAGACGTGAAGAAAAGTTACGATTTCCTGGACGCAGCCGATTACGTCAAATAGCAGGCTTAATCGACAGGTAAAAACAAGTAGCTTAACGGTTACCTCTCCTTCCTCCCTCCCTTGTGTGGAGAGAGGCCGGGGAGAGGTTTTTTTACCTTATCTGAAACGTTTTGGCTGTGGATTTTGCACCTGTGCCGGTTACTTTGTACCACGAACTGTTATCGTTCATCGGGATGTAGCGGCGCTCCTCGTTGCGATAGTGCCAATCCTTGTCGTTTTGGAAATACACTTGCATACCGTCCGCTTCGAGAATATTGATAATCTCGTTGTTGTGGTAATTATTCTCGTCATAATCGGTATAGGCGCGTTGTCCCATCTGCGAATAGAGACTGTTCAACTCCGAAAACAAGTCATTCAAATCCTTGTCGAGTTGCCGGGCATTCAGACCGATACGCTGAGCCTCCCGCAGAGTGATCGGGTACCCGTGCGAAGGATAATCCGAATTGAGGTGCCTGCTGATTTCCGAAGCTTTTTCGGCATCAACCATGTGGTATGACAGGATATCGGAACACAGCTTGATGGACAGTGAACCGGCACGGTCAACCGCCCCGAATACCAACGGATGAATGTACTGGTACAGGTCATGGTACGGGTTGGTTTGACCATTTTCCCTGTTCCACAGGTTCAGCACCCGCGAAAGCTCGTCCTGGCTCACGCTCACCAAGCTATTGTTTTTGTCTACGGGCGACAAATCGTGTGTGATGGATGTATCTACTGCGCTCAGGAAGGCAAGCGGTCCCATCAGTATCTCATCGGCGCCCAAGGCCAGCATGGTAGCTGCCGAAGCACATTCGCCCTGAATAACCCCAATCAACTTATGCGTATGTTGCCGCAGCAAGTTAATGATCCGCAACGATGCCTTGCCGTCGCCGCCATCGGATTTGATAAACAGGTATATCTTATCCTGCACCTCCCAGTCCTTGATGATCTCGAAAAGAGCGCTCACATCATTCTGACAGATACTCCCATTGACTGAATTCCAATAGGAAAGCACTTTCACCTGTTCGCTTTTTTCGATTTTTTTGATCAATTGCTGTGTCTGTTTGTACAACACTGGCGGCTTAATGATTTTAACCGCTTTCTTTTCGTTTTCCACTATTGATTCTTTTTTTATGAGTTCGATATAATATAATATGGATTCAAATATAACGGATATTTTTCACTTTGCGTATAGAACTCGAGAAAAAGGATGCAATTCAAATTGTCGCGTGAATAAGCATGGGGACAAAAAACGGGATGAGCTTCGATTATGCTTCTAATCAAAACATATCTGTTACTTCATTATTTGTAATGTTTCCAAATTACAAGTATAGTTGGATGTGTGTTGTTGAATTTCTATCTTTGTAACTGTTTAATCATAAAAAAATAAAAGTATGAGTATCAAAGGATCTAAAACTGAACAAAACCTGTTGAAAGCGTTTGCCGGCGAGTCGCAGGCACGCAACAGGTACACATTTTTTGCCAAGCAAGCCCGCAAGGACGGCTTCGAACAAATAGCTGCTTTCTTTGAGACAACAGCAGCCCAGGAACAACAACATGCCAAGACTTTCTTCAAATTCCTGGAAGGAGGCATGGTAGAAATCACCGCCTCGTACCCTGCCGGAATAATTGGCACCACTGCCGAAAACCTGCTGGAAGCTGCCGAAGGCGAACATGAAGAATGGGATTTACTGTATCCTGAGTTTGCCCGCATTGCCGAAGAAGAAGGATTCCAAAAGGTCGCTACGGCCTTTAAACTGGTTGCAACTGTCGAAAAAACGCACGAGGAACGTTACCGTAAACTGTTGCAGAACATCGAAAACGATGAAGTATTCAAACGTTCGGATAAGATGATATGGGTATGTCGCAATTGTGGCTATGTACATTATGGCGATAAGGCTTTGGCCAAATGCCCATGCTGCGATCACCCGCAAGCTTATTTCGAATTGAAAGCCACCAATTATTGATAAAAGTGATCATCATAGCCTGCCGCCGAATAACAAGGCAGGCTATGATTCATACTGTAGCCAGTGTGTTCCTGCAAAATTTCAAATATGAAGATAACTTAGCAAAGCAATCTCATGAAGCGAAAGCGAATAATTTTCAATTAATCCTTACCTTTGCACCCCTAAAATTAATTGATCATCATGGGAAATATAGCAGCGATCATCGGTCGTCCAAATGTGGGAAAATCAACTCTATTCAACCGGTTGACAGGCCGTAAGGCTGCCATTGTCGACGAACAGGCAGGCGTGACACGCGACCGCCATTACGGGAAAGTGGAATGGAACGGACAGGAATTTTCTGTTATCGATACCGGTGGATATGTCACCAATTCGGATGATATTTTCGAGGAAGAAATTCGTAAACAGGTGATGCTGGCCATCGAGGAAGCCGACCTGATCCTTTTCCTGGTGGATGTTACCTGCGGTATTACTGATCTTGAAGAAGGTATTGCCGATATTTTGCACCGCACCAACAAAAAAATCTTATTAGTAGTCAACAAAGTCGATACCAGCGAACGGCAATACGATGCCGCTGTGTTCTATGGCCTGGGTCTGGGCGACTATTTTACCATATCATCTATCAATGGTAGCGGTACGGGAGATTTGCTGGACGCTATCCTCGAACGGTTCCCGGAAAAGGAGCAAACACCGGGAGAACAGGACGAACTACCGCGTGTCACCATTGTCGGACGTCCCAACGTGGGGAAATCGTCACTGATTAACGCACTGACCGAGGAAGACCGCAATATTGTTACCCCGCTGGCCGGAACTACTCGCGATACCATTGATACGCTGTACAACAAGTACGGACACCTGTTTTACTTAGTAGATACGGCCGGTTTGCGAAAAAAAACCAAGGTGAACGAAGATATCGAGTTCTACTCGATAATGCGCGCCATCCGCGCTATCGAAAATTCCGATGTCTGCCTGCTGATGATTGATGCCACACAAGGCATAGAAGCACAGGACCTCAATATTTTCCGCCTGATACAGCGCAACCGCAAGGGTGTGGTAATATTGGCAAATAAATGGGACCTGATTGAAAAGGATACCCACACAGCCAAGCAATACGAAGAAGCCATACGGTCGCGGATTGCTCCGTTTACCGATGTGCCCATCATTTTCACATCGGTGTTGACCAGGCAACGCATCAAGAAGGTACTCGATATCGCGATGGAGACATATCAAAACCGCACCAAACGGATACCTACCCACAAGCTCAATGAGGTGATGCTGCGGGTAATTGATGCGTATCATCCGCCAGCCATAAAAGGCAAACAGATAAAGATCAAATATGTAACACAACTGCCCACGCTGGCGCCATCGTTTGTCTTTTTCTGCAACCTGCCGCAATATATCCGCGATCCGTATAAGCGTTACCTCGAAAACAAACTACGCGAGAACTTCGATTTTTCGGGTGTGCCGATACAATTGTTTTTCAGGAATAAGTAACAATTGAAACACAAAAACGGAAACCTGAACTGTTTATGCCGTTATTCTTTGTCCGGGCAATCATACGTTCTTAAATAGTAATATCCTTTTGTATCAAGCACATCCGTATATGCTTCATCTTTATAGACAATGCCATAGAACAGCCTGTCGTCTTTGTCAAACATAACTTCCAAAGGCATTTTGGTTATCTTTGTTTCCGAAGGAATCCGTTTATATAGCCGGATAGAATCCAGCGCAGTATCAAAATCATAACCGATTTGCCGGACGTACTGGAGCTTTTCGCAGGGATTTTCCTTAATCCTGATTCCGGTTAAATCGGGCCGAGGTTCAACTGCCAACGGTTCAGGAAAGATCGCTTTACCCGCATCGTCTAAGTACTTGATAAGAATGTCTAATTCTTTTTCTCTCTTTGCCTGATTTGCTGCCATTTCCTGTCGCTTGATTTCTCTTTCCACTTCCGGCAATGTATCAATGTTCATATACACATCGGTTAACCAGATTCTTGGTATATCCTGGCGGTCATCCAGGCGAAACTGCAAATCGAAATCGTCAAACGTTGTTGCAAAATTGGGATGTATCCTGATGGGCGGTGCAAACACCGGCTGACCGTCAATAAAAAAGTGTAGTTCGGAGTGAAGGCTTATGCGGGATAAAATACCGCCCATCTCATCGGCGTTAAAAACTATTTCCCCACTCCCAACTTCAAATGACACAATATCATCGCCGGTAAATACCGCTTCGCCGGTTTCGCCTGCCGAAACAGTACTCAACTTGACAACAGAACCAGACCTGTCGCCCATTACGCATAAGCCATCTACGGTTATAATACCGTCATCCGGCTCTGTTGTATCATCGGAGCCACAACCTGTGCAGATCATGCCGCAAAGCAATGCGGAGATGACGGGAAAAATAATTGAATTTCTCATATTTTTAGATTTTATTGGATTTCAAATTGTGAGCCAGGCACAAATGCCTACAAAATATAACCTATTTTAAAAACAAAGTTAAAATACTAAATTGTACTACTCTGACACGGTTATATTGAACAAAAATCGAGCCAAAGTGATTGAAGCTGTCAAATTGTCAGTGCTTGACTCCTGACTTTGACGGTTTTATGTCTAATTTTTTATTCCGGAAATCATCACCGACGCTTTTGACAATCCGGATCAGGATTCCCGTAACCGTACCTGCCCATCTACGAATATCTGTTTTATCTCGAACCGGCTTCCGCCCGATATAACCGTTGGCTCATCCGTCATCACGGGAGTCCCGTTTTGGACACGACGAAAAGGGCTCACAAAATTTTTTTGCCAAAACATGTAAAATGTAAATTTTTTGTTACTACCTTTGCAGCGTTTGACAAAAATAGCGTCGTGAAAAACAAATTCTTTTTGTTCGCCATCCTTATTGCTTGCTTTGTGG
>JAISDP010000329.1 GCA_031264715.1 Bacteroidales bacterium | reverse complement strand
ATATTTTGATGTGATTATTTAAATT
Source organism: Bacteroidales bacterium (assembly GCA_031264715.1). Classification (GTDB taxonomy): domain Bacteria; phylum Bacteroidota; class Bacteroidia; order Bacteroidales; family UBA4181; genus JAIRLS01. The sequence continues at coordinate 9,159 of JAISDP010000329.1, read as the reverse complement.
CCATTAACTCAAGGGAAATACCTTCTTCTTCGATAAAAGCGATGGTCAGATGCTCGTCGCATACGAAGGGGCCGAACAGTAGTTTTGCATTTTTCAGTTCGGCTTCCAGGCTGGGAACTTCGTAGGCAATATGCGATACTTTCTGCACCAGTTCGGGCAGGCACGAACCTTCCACGAATTTCAGGAATTCTATTTTATTCGGACTTTTGCTGAAATCGGTCAGCCATACGCCTAATGCCTCGTTGAACGAAGCGCCGTCTTTGTTGTCGGTGGTAACAATACCGATATGATTGTATGTTCTCATGATACAAAATTTATGTTAATTCTCAATCTATTATAGCGACAGGATGTACTGCTCCAATGCCTCTATTTCCTTTTCTGACATTTTGGAGGTTTCGCCGTGCCTGTCGTTTTTATTGAATTTGGTGATGACGTCCTTGATGGTTACAGCGCTGCCATTATACAGGTAAGGAGCGGTTCGCCACATTTCTTTCAGGGTAGGCGTATCGAAAGGCACGTCGGTATATTCTTCCACGCCTGTCCCTGCGTTATACATCTTACCGTCGGTCAAATACTCACCATTATGGCACGAATTACACCCTGCCTGTACAAACAGCGTTTCGCCCTGTTTCGCTAATTTACTCAATTTCCCGTTGACTAAATAAGGACTTGGTACAGGACGCAGGGATTTCAGGTACTCGTCAATACATACGGCGTCCTCTTCCGGCCTGTCGGCAAACTGGATATGATGAATACCGGCGCGTACAGCTATTTCGGCGCTCGTGCGGATGCCGGTAATCATGCCCGGAGGAGTGAGATGTGAATAAAGCATGCTTTTGGTGTTTTTGGGATTACCGATACCGTCATTGATCAGGTCCCAATTGAGGCCGTCGGCTCTTCCGCCCGGATGACAGGTGACACAGCTTTGCCAATTCTGGAAACAAAGGCTGGCGTCGGCAAAATACAGCTCTCCTTTACGCACGTTGTCCGGCTCGGGCTCGTTGCCTAATTTTATAAAACGCTTTTCGGCAGGCGCATTGGCATCCACTACGGTTAATCCGCCGGAAAAATAGTCGCTTACGAACAGTTTGTTGTCCTGCATCACCACGTATCTTGCACCTTTTCCATTCATGGGGATGCGTACTTTATGATCGCTCAGGAAGGTAAGGTTGTTGGCGAGGTCGGCCGGGTTTACCTGCTGCCTGATTTTCTCCAATACCGGGGGAAGCGAAACAGCGATCAATTCATGCGTTCCCGAAGCGGCAACGAACAGTTTGTCGCCGTCGGCCGATAAGGTCATGCCGCAGGGATTGGCAGCTCCAAGGTAAATGTCGTCCAGCAACAGGGTGGTGCAGTATTTCTTTGCAGCGACGCTGATCAGCGAAACGGCATTGGTATTCATCCATCCGCGTTCCAACTGGGTGGTGGGGAAAAAGTAGCGCGACAGGACGTGCGTCGCGAAAATCATATCTCCGTTTTTGGAGAAACGCACATCTTCGATAGATTGTGTCCCGTCGCTTAGGGGAACATGTTCCACAACAGCGTCCCGGTACGTATCCACCAGCGTCACCCGCGCAGTTACCGGGCTTTCCAGCGACGATTGGAGCGGGAGATAATTCCCCACGGCCAGCAACTTTTCGTCGGGCGATAAAGTCAGCGACTTAGGCTCCCTGACCATCGGCAAGCGCTTTACTTCCTTGCGTTTCGACAGGTCGATTACCGATACGTCATTCGAGAAGCGGTTGGCTACCCATGCACGCGTCCCCTGCTTGTTGACACAGATGGCATTCGGATAACAACCGACGTCGATTGAGCCGCTTTTTTTGCAGTTTACCGGCGACAGGATGTGTACTTTCCCGTTGGCTTCGTATTCGGTAATATACAGGTAGAGAGTGTTCCCCACAGCGGAGAAACAAAGGTCCGACGGTACGAAACCAAGGGGATAGACACCCGTTACTTTTTCCGTCACAGGATCGACTTTGGCTAACGACCGGGCGGTGGACAACAGTACATATATTTCCTTAGTGACCGGGTGAACAGCCATGCGGGTTGGCGACAGATAAGCCTGTTGCCCGTTAACCCCGGTAATCGATAATATAACCAGAAGGAACAGCATCCCTGCGATACCCGGCAGGCGACCGTAACCTGCCGGGTATTTTATGTGTGTATGATTCATGATCATGAACTGATAGGTCATTTATTCCAATATCGGACGTACGGTTTCTCCCTTTCGCTGCTCTTCGATCCTTTCGTAAGTGCCGTAAAAATCGGAATTACAATCCAACCAAAGCGCCAAACGATGCATTTCATCGCGGGAAAGTTTCACATTGTGGTGTCCCTTTTCCAGTTGTTGGTAAAGTTTCGAAGCTAATGCGCCGAATTTACCGGGATAAGTTTTCGACTCGACAAATGATCCGCCTCCGTCGTAATAGAACGCAAACGGTTTCAGGTTCCGGTACGAAGGCAACCATTGCTTGTCGTCGACTATACCGGACAGGTTGGGCTCTTTCCCGCCTTCCCTGTGGCACGAAACACAGTTCTTATCCAGTACGGGTTGTACGAGCTTCACATAGCTAAACGGGTTGGAGCCTTCCACTTCGGGCTTGATGACCGACGGCTGTTTTTTCATGGCAATGGTGGTGCGCTGTGTCGGGGGAGCCGAACGCCTGTTTTCGTGGCAACCGATGCAGCTCATATTTTCCTTCGGAGCGGTATATACATCCGAACGCATCGACTGTACAGCCCTTCCCTTTTCGTCCAGGGCCTGGAAAAATACAGGGATGTACGGACGCAGGTAGAACCTTGTGCTGCCGTCTTCTTCCACCGGAACAGTGCCCAGCACCACGCGGGCGTTCTTTTCGGTTCCGTAGCCGATGGCCGGGTTGTTGCGGCCCGGATTGCTTTTGGGCAATACCTGGATAATCCGCAGGCTTTTTATCTTCACGTCTTCGGGCCAGTCGTGGCGGCTTTCATAAATATTCATGACCGACACCACTGCCGGATCGTGGTTTGCGCTTTCGGGGCGGGCCTCTGCCACTTGCTCGGGACGATCCAGGTTTAACCGTTTCTGGTTCATATCCACAATGTATGGCTGAACCATATCGGGAATAGCCGGTGGAGCGGGGCGAGATTTCAAAGGTATCGGGCTCAGGCAAGCAATCTTCGGATCGCGATACAGCAACTCGATATTTCCGAATGCATCCAGCAGGTAAATCCCGTAATTTTCGACCGTTTTTTTGCTGTCGCTGCCGGAAGGCGATTTTTCATATTCTTCCGGTTCAGGGTAGCCGAACACACAGATGTAATAGTCTTCGCTCAACGGCCAGGGAGTGGAGTAGGATGCTTCGCGGCAGTAATAGCCGTATTCCGACTCGGGAAAGCGTTCGTCGGGCGTGACCAGCCTTACCGGCGCCATGGCATCGTCGTCATCCACCATGGGATTGACCAATACGATGGAACCATACGTTTGGCCGTGGTGAGCGGCTGCCGTAGCCGCCAGGTTCTGTGAACCCGGGATGGCGCGAATGTCCATTTCCATACAGGTACGGTCTCTCCAGCTTTTAGGATAGTTCCCGTGTATCGAAAGCGCATTCCGTCCGTCGGGCGTGGTTGTCCACGGATGGTGTGCCTGATAAAAGCCCCTGTCCACATAATCCCAGCGGGAATATACGATGTTGCCATCGTGCATCACGCTGGGTTGCCATTCGCATGTTTCGTGATGACTTAAACGTTCCATGGCGCTGCCGTCGTCATTCATACGATGCAGCGTGTAGGTAAACCACGGCGCACCGCCATTGGCTGTCATGTGGCAACGTCCGAACCCGCCGCGCCTGTCGGATATGAAAGCCACTTTACCACCGGGCAGCCAGCAGGGGTCGAAATCATTGAAAACGCCGTCGGTGAGCTGCTGCAAATTCGAACCGTCCGCATCTACACTGTAAATATGCCAGCTATTCTTATCCGTAAAGGAACATTGCAGTCCGCTGTAGTTATAAAAACCGTTTTTGTCCTCGGAAGCCAGCACCGCAGGCCGGTAGCCCTGGGCCTCGGTGTAGGCAAACAGGATTTTCCTGCCGTCGAACGACAGTTCGGGCGAAAGATAAGCGCCGTCGGGCAGGTTGCCGTTGATGACGTTTTTAGCCGCCGGGTTATTGCCAAAGGCATTTTCAAGGATGAAAAGTCCTTCGCCCCCAGTGGCATGGATACCGTAATACTGCCCGGCCATGTGGTCGCCCCCTATTTCGGTACGCGGATTTTTCTTGTGCTTTACAAACACAATCCGGTCGAAATCGAGCAACGGATTGGCAAAGGCAATCCGGCGGCGTAACGCGCACGCTCTCACGTACAGTTCCTTCCGGCTATCGACGGCAGTCACAGGCGTGTTTTTTGCATCATGTTCCAGGCTCTTCAATTCCGCCTCCATGTCCCACACTTTGGCATCGGGATTTTGCGAGAGATCGTTCCATAAAGCCCTCGTACGCCTGACCACGATATCGGCAGGGTCACGGTCCGATTTATAGAACAGCGCTTCCTGCCGGTGTACCAATTCGGGAGTTGCAAAACGGCTCATGGGCAGTTTACCGGTACGCAAGGCTTCCAACCGGTCGTACTGCATCATAGCCTCGGTACGCAACTCGGAGTTGAGCGCTACAACCGGTTGTTCACGCTCTATCATTCCCGGGAAAATCACTAAGCAACCGATAGCAAGGAATATTCCGGCAAACAGAATGCCGGTTTTGCGGATACCCCTTTTTTCCATAGTTTTCCAATTCATGACTGTATGTTTTTAAGGTTAATTTTCGACCATTGACACCCCGGTCACAATCTGGCCTTGGGGTTGGTAAAGCGCAACCCGGCGCCGTCGTGGTACGAAGCCCATTCGGAAACAATAGCGCCTTCGGAACCGGCCCTCAAAAAGTGGAAAGTTTCGCTCTTTTTGAGGTGTACGACTTCACCTGTATGCTGTTCTACAAAATTTTTCGAAATAATGCTTGCTTTCTGACTCTCAGGCAGAGCAGGGGCATTGGGGGTGGCGTCGCCCAGTTCGGAAAAGTTGTAGCACATCCCCTTGCGTACCATCCACGACTCGAATTTTGCCGGAAAGGTTGTTGGGAAATGTGCGTGTTCGGCAATCATCTGGTCGGGAAGAAGGTAAATTTCGTGTGCAAAGTAGTTGTGTGCCGAGTCGTTGACCCAGAAAATACCGCCCATACCGGTATTTTCGAAATCGCCCAGTCCAAAGTCGGTAACCCACATATCCTTTTCCATTAGCGGAGTAAACGGCTCGCCATAAAACTCAAACATGTCTTTAAAAGCTTTGAAAGCGACTTCTTCATTAAATTGACCGTTTGTATAAAAATCGGCGTTTGTATACTTTTTCACGTATTTTTTTTGGTTCATGACTGAATGATTGTTTGAATTATTTGAATTGGTTCCGCTGCATGCCCAAACACTTGCGATGACCACGCAGACTGAAAAAGATTTGATTTTCGATAAAATATTCATTTTTATATATATTTAATTGTTTATTTCATGTTACCTTTACGCTTTGCGCCAATTTTCAATTACAAAGTCCGGTGTCCCAGCCGTTCGGATATTTCTTTCGACACTTTTTTGAGATGTTGCGCATCCGTGGCTATCACCGAAGGCGTCAACCGGTCTTTCGGACCCGAAGTCCATATCGATCCGCACGGAAAGCCCTTATAGTTCAGGATGGGTACGCCGATACAAATAACTCCCGATAATTCTTCCTCATTGTCAAGCGCATAACCCATTTTGATCACCTTGTCCAATTCCTTCAGGTAAGCCTCCCTGTCGGTGATGGTACGTTCGTTGAACCGCTCAAAACCCATCAACGACAAGTACCGGTCGCGTATCACAACAGGGAGATAAGCCATAATCGCTTTACCGGGCGCAGAGCAATGCAGTTCGAAAGGCTTGCCCGGCGTAAGGACAAAACGGAAGGTGTGATGCCCCTGCGCCTGTTCGATAAAAACTCCTTTCTCGCTCCCCAATACGCCAAAACAAACCGTTTCCTTGACAATATCCCTGATCTCGCGCAGGTAGGGCAACACTATCTCCAGCAGGTTGTGTTCATTCAGCGAAGCAAACCCCAGGGTCAATAACTTGCTGGAAAGCTTGTATTCCTTCGCTTTTTCGTCATACAACAAATAACCCAGCCGGTATAAAGTGTTCAAAATCCTGTAAATGGTGGTTTGCGGAATATCCAACAGGTTTTTCATTTTTTGCAAACTTAACCCTTCCGGATGAAGCGCTAAACATTCCAGTACGACAATTCCCTTTTCAAGGTTCGGAACAGTATATTGATCATTTTCCCTATTTGAAACCGATTTTTCCATATACGGATTTTTTGGCACAATGCATTTCAATTATAAAAAAAAAATTTGAGAAAAAAAATTTCTGAAAAAAATTTCTGAAAAAAATCACTGCTGTCCGGTAAAAATATCAAATTATAATGCTTTTTGTTTTAGAAATATATGATGCAATTCCATAACATGGGCTTGTTTTTCCGTATGTGCTGGAGAATTGCTCCCACACAAAACGTTATAGAACCATTTTACTGGACAGTAGTGAAAAAAAATAATTAAATGTTCGGTATTGCAGCAATTAAAAAAGCGGTATTTTTGCCCATGTGAAAAATCGGTTTTTAATTTGTTTATCACTCAATAACAGTTTAATCCAAAAATAAATACAATGGCAAAACAAAATTATACCCGCAGGGAATTGTTAACCCGCTTGGTATTGGTTCCGGCGTTATTGGCTGTTCCCCGCATCAATGTTTGGGGAAATCCTTCGCCGGCAGGCAAGAAAGGATATGTCAGCCTGTTTGATGGCAAAACCCTTTCGGGATGGCACGCAAACAGGCAGAAGATTTCGCACGGTACCGGCGGTCGCTGGCAGGTGGAAAAAGGGATATTGACCGGCGAGCAGGATCCTCCCGGTTCGGGAAACGGCGGCATTTTGATGACTGACAAAAAGTACGGCGACTTTGAACTGGAACTCGACCTGTCGCCCGACTGGGGTATTGACAGCGGGGTGTTCCTCCGTACCAACGAAAATGGCGAGTGTTTCCAAATATATGTCGATTACCGCGACGGCGGGTTAATCGGTTTTATTTCTACCGAGGGAGGCAAACGGATGTATATCCGGCCGTTCTATATCGACGGTATCCTTGACGACAGGGGAAATTTGACCGGGTTTGAAACGAAACCCGATGCACGCAAGGAGGCTTGGGGTTCCGACTTCCTGCGTTACCACATTTCACCCGAAGAATGGAAAAAAACATGGAAAACAGGGAAATGGAATACCATGCGTATCCGTTGCACCGGCAAATATCCCCGGATCACCACCTGGATCAACAGCGCCATGATCGCCGATTTCGACGGGGAAACGTGTCCCAGCCCGATATACCGGAAGGAGATGTTAGCTGAAACCCTGGGGCGCGAAGGATATATCGGCCTGCAGGTACATGGAGGGAAAGGCTGGAAGGAAGGCGCCAAATGCCGGTGGAAAAACATACGGATAAAGGAGCTTTCACAAACATGAGCATATCCTCTTCCAAATAATTCTTCCAATTCTTAACAGGAATATATTTTATTCCAACGCGCCGTTAGTCCTAAAAATTTCACGCTTGCGGCACGGCAGCAAGCACGATTTCAAATTTGCGTTTGCGGCACGGGTGCAAACATGAACTTGATCCGGTTTGCGTTTGCGGCACGGGCGCAAACATGAATTTGATCCGGTTTGCGTTTGCGGCACGGGCGCAAACATGAACTTTTCAAAACGATATCTTTTCCATCAACTGTATCCCCGACAGCACATCCTCATGGCTCGGAAACATCTCCCACCTCTGCTGCGCAATATATTCATAGAGCGTATCATGCCCTTTGCCGTACTGATGATCCATCGTAAAATCCATATCCGGTTTTTCCATGCCTTCCACATCCCAGAAATCGATGCGGTTCAGGTTGGTACCGCTTAGCCGAACCGTTCCTTTTTCGCCGATAACGGTTAACTCTGTCAAATAGTTCGTCCGGTACACGCTTACGGTTGCATTCAGGGCGCCAACGGTTCCATTTTGCAGTTCGCAAATGGCTGAAACCGAATCGTGAACTTCAAATTTCCGCAGGTCGCCGCCTACGCCGTAAGCATTTTTGATTTTTCCGAAAAGGAAGTGGATCATATCCACGTAATGACTGGCTTGCGTATAGAACACACCGCCGTCGTACGCCTTGGTGCCGTGCCAGTCGATTCTGAAATAATCGTCGTTGCGGTTCCAGAAGATATTACACACAAACTGGTGAATCTTTCCGAGCTTTCCGGAATCTATCAGGTTTTTCAGAAAGGCGATTAACGGGTTGTACCGGTTTTGATATACCGGCAAGAGTATCTTTCCGGCCTTTTCTACCCGGTCGAACATTTCATACGCTTCCCGCTGAGTGAGGGATATGGGCTTTTCGCAAACGATGTATGGAATATCGGTGCGTTCGGCCAGTTCAATCACGTGGTGCGGATGCATTCCCGACGGCGTCAGCACGGAAACGATATCCACGTCCTTCAACTTCTTATAATCGGTGACATACGGTACCGACAACTGTTCCGAAACCGCTTTCGCCTTAGCTTCATTGATGTCGCAAACTGCTGCGATATCAATGCCATCCACGGCCTGAACCGCTTCCATATGGCGTTTTGAGATTCTTCCGCAACCGACCAGCGCTAACTTTACATGGTTCATCATTCGCTATTCATTTATTTTCCAGTAACCTCCTCTGTCGGGGCCGATACGTTCAATGATACCCGATCTTTTCAATTCGGCCAGATTCCATTCTACGCCCCTTTGAGTCAAGCCCGTTTTTACAGCCAAATTTTTCTGCGTTATATGCGGGTCGTCTTGGATACAATTTTTCTCCACAGTTTTCTCCACAGTCTTCTCCACAGTTTTCTCCACAGTTTTATTCAAGTCTTCTTTTACGAAACCTGTCCCGTATACAGTGACCTGTATTCTTACGCGTTTAATGCCGGAACCGTACTTTTCGATGAGGCCTGTTTCCTTAAAAATTTCGGCAATTTGCTTATTTCTGGGACGCGAAACATAATTGTCCGCCAGTAATTGTTGCAAAGATATTGCATCGGGTAAGG
>JAISDP010000275.1 GCA_031264715.1 Bacteroidales bacterium | reverse complement strand
TACGGGTAATAGGCGATAAACTCCACGTTGCCGCTCATGGGATAGTAGATGGCATCGGCGGCGCCCACCGGCGTGAACGATACGGAGCCTGCGCCGCCATCGGCTTTGTACTGCCTGTTGTCTGCGTCTTCAACGATGTTTTCGGGAGCAAGCGTGCCGGGATCGGCCCTGATCATGTAGATGCCGACGGGGTCGCCGGCCGTCCAGCCGGTTTCGGTGACGCGGGTGCGTATCTCAGCCGTGTTGGCGGAAAAGCGTACTTCTACACGGTCACTGCCGGTTACGGGTTCATCGCTGCGGCTGCACGAAACGGCGACGGCTGCCGTTAACAGCAGGTTCGCCATGAAATTTAATTTTCGGTTCATCTTATTTAATTTTTAATTATTGATTTAAAAGATTTATTCAAATACATCCCCCTGACGATGTGCCATCCCTGACGGGACTTTTGCTGCGGGGAAAAAACAGACGGCGTTCGTTTTTCGGGCGTATGCAATACGCCCCTACGAAATAATTTTTAATTTTTAATTCTTACTCTATGTGGAAGGTGACATTTTTTTTACCGGCATAGTTTCCCTTTCCAACGATACTCATTTCGGCGACGCCGCGCTGGATATTGTTTTTGTAAGCAAGGGTAAAATCTTTGGCAAAAAACAGTTCCACGTCTTCGAGATGTACCGCCGGAATGGGCGTGATGGCCTTTCCGGTGAACTGCTGTACGGGGATCGCGTCCACGTTGGCCGTCCTGATGTTTTTGGGAGCGGGATGGTGGTTGTGGTCGTTGAAATAGGCGATCTGGGTATTCAGGCGGTCGATGAACACGGTGTACGTATCCGCCGTATCGAGCGTTGCCGCCGCATTGATACGGGTGATCATATCGTGGTAAACGATTTCGATTTGCCGGCGTATGTTCCGCAGCCGCTGTTTGGGTTTGGCCGACTGCTCAATATTGCGCTGTTTCAGCAATTCCCCGAAATCGGCTGCTGCCTCTGCGAGTTCGTTCACCCAGGGCGTCAGTCCTGCAAGCGCCGCTTTCGGAGCATATTCCGCCGACTGTAAATCGGTGGTCAGGATACGGATGGCAGCGGCTTCTTCTTCGTACGATTTGGCCTGGATTTCGCCAAATGTTTTCAGCCTCAGCCTAATGCTCTGCGCAGCCGCAACAACGGCGGGATCAAAGTGATGCAGCGCGGCGTCGACGGTTTCGCGGATACCCGTCAGCAAACGGTCGTCGCGATGGTCGGCCTCGGCGATACGCTGCGTGTAGTCGCTGCTCTTCTGCGCATCGATGATTTGCTCCTCCTGATGCAGCAGATCGGCAAACTCGGGATAAAACACGGACACAAGGCTGTTCGCCGAAGGAAACTCCATCAGTAACTGATGAAACAGGTGCAGAAACTGATAATGCGCTTCTCCGCGCAAATACTTAAATAAAACGGAAATGATCTTTTTCATGGCTTAACGTTATTTTGAATGATACAATATATAATATGTGCGAAACTTAATTGATTTTTCCATCCTGCAAGATATCGATATCCGGAATTCCGTGGAATTTTTCGTCCCGGAGTCTCCGGCAACAGGAATTCCATGGAATTTTTCGCCCCGGAGTCTCCGGCAACAGAAATTCCGTGGAATTTTTCGTCCTGGAGTCTCCGGCAACAGAAATTCCATGGAATTTTTCGTCCTGGAGTCTCCGGCAACAGAAATTCCATGGAATTTTTCATTCTGCGATCTCCGGCGACAGAAAAATTTCCCGTCCGAAAATTTTTGAAATATAAAATAATAGGAAACCCCCAGGAAAAATATAGTTCCCGGTATTTTGAAATTTGTGATTTTTTTATATGGAAGTTAGCTGGTAACTCTCTCTCTCTCTCTCTCTCTCTCTCTCTCTCTGCAAATAGCGTGCCATCCGGTGATTTACCGAACATTACAGGCCACAAATTTTCCCGAGATTTTGACATGATGAAAGATGTTTTCAGGATAGTTTTTGATTTAAAATCCGGAGGCAAATATAAATGGTTTTCGAACAAAAATCAAAAAATATTTGTTATGGGTTGTTAAGGGGTATTTTTTATTGACCCTGTCAGGTCGTTTTACGTAAGTTTACGCATACAACCTGTCAGGCTACGCAGCTTGGATGCCTTCCGGCATCCGATCGCAAGAGCGAAACATTCCGTGCGCACGTTGCCCGTCAGGGCATTCATAGCAATAGAAATCAATGCGGAAAACATCCACCAATCTCCACAGGACATCCAAAAACCTTATTTCTACCTAATTTCCCTGACAAAACAACCTCAGTAGCCGGAAATTACATATATACAATGACCTCATTACCTGATTGATTCACGCATTTCGCTTTTACAGGATTCATGTCAAATTTAATAAGGTAATGAGGTCGGAAAACTTTTATGCAACAATCCGCTCTACTGAGGTTGTTTTGTTATTGAAATAAGGTGGAAATAAGGTTTGTTTATCCACGAATTGTACAAGAAACGCAATTATTTTTTAACAAATCAACATTTTTAACACATCCGGAGGGATTTGTCGACATTAACCGATATGCCATCTTCTACCGATATGTCATCCCTGACGGGATTTCCGCCGAATGATGGAATGTTGCCCGGCAGGACATTCATAGCAATAGAAATCATAGCGCCTCAGGCAACAGCTCTTTTTCAGTTCGCTGTTTTTTCCCTTTTCTTTCTGGCTGCAAATGCGGTAGGCGTTTCGCCAAATTCTTTCTTGAACATCCGCGTGAAATAAGACTGGCTTTCGATACCCACCTGCATCGTTACTTCGCGCATCGAAAGATTTTCTTCAATAATCAGTCGCGCAGCTTTTCTCAGCCGGTAATTCAGTATGATTTCAACGAGCGATTTGCCGGCAATCGATTTGAGCTTTGCATAAAGCTTACTTTTGCTCATCGACAGTTCGGATGCAATGTAATCAACATCAAGATCGGAACGGTCGATATTGGCATCCAAAAGTTCATAAAGCTTTTTAAGAAATTCGTTGTCGTGCCGGTTGGCAGGTATTTCGCCCGGATCGGCAAAATAATATTTGGCGTAATATTCCTTGAGCCGTTTCTGCTGCTTGAAAATATTGCGGATCACCTGTAGCAGCAAGTCAAAATTAACGGGTTTCTCCAGATAGACATCCGTGCCCGACCCGGCCCCTTCCAGTTCGCTTTCCTGGCCGGTCTTGGCCGTAAGCATGATAAACGGGATATGCGAACTGTCCATATTTCCCTTTACCTCGCTGCACAAACTGATCCCGTCCTTCAACGGCATCATGATATCGCTGATGATCAAATCGATTTCCATATCCCGGATCAGGCCGGAGGCTACCACCCCGTTCGATGCTTCCACAATATCATAGTATGGCGACAGGAAGCCGGCGATCAATTTCCGCAAGTCTTCATGATCTTCGGCGATCAGTATCCGTTTATTTTCGCGCAGGTACAGTTTTCCGGCTTCCGGCACCCCATCCGGCCGGATATTGCTTTCCTCCATCAGCCCGATGCCGGTTTGCGGGCAATCGCCGGACCGTACCGGCGCGGCAAAATCCTGTTCACGGTAGCCTGCTGTGCTTTTGGATAACGCCACCACCATGTCCGTGCCTTTTTCCCTCTCGCTGTAAACGGAGACTGAACCTTTATGAAGCATTACCAGACTCTTCACCAGAGCTAAGCCGATACCGGTTCCCAGGTGTTCGTTCATCGACGCATCGACCTTATAAAAGCGTTCGAAAATTTTATGGATGGACGGTTCGGATATGCCAATACCCGTATCGTGCACCACAATATAAAACGGGTCGGCAACCTGCCCGTTCCCCACATGGTATGAAGGGCGCCAGGAAGGGCTGTAGCGGTCGGCATCCGAATAGATACTTATGGAAACAGTACCTCCGTCGGGCGTATAGCGGAAGGCGTTATTGAGCAGATTGATCGTTATTTTTTCAAGGATCGTCCGGTCGACCGGAAGTTCTTTCTGTAATACCTCATCGGCCTGTATGCTGAAGCGGAAGCCGTGTTGCCGTGCAAAATCCGAAAAATCGGCGGCAATATTGCTCACAAAAGCATTGATATCGGTCATTTCCAAATGCAGGGACAGTTTCCCGTTTTCGACCGTGCGGAACAGCATCAGCTCATTCACCAGATGCAACAGGCGTTGTACATTATTATTCAATATCCGGAAATAAAATTCCTTGAGGCCTTCCTTGCGTAATGTATCTGTTACAGCAAGTATCAGGGACAAGGGAGTTTTAAATTCATGTGAAATGCCGGTGAAAAAATTGAGTTGCGCCCGGTGTACTTCCTCACGCTGCCGCTTTTCCATACTTTCTTTGTACAATGCCAGTTTCAGTTGTTTCTGACGGTAATAATACCTGAAAATAAGGAATAATGTCAGGATGGCCATCAGGACATACAATGCATATGCACGGAGACTGAGCCACGGGGCGGGCAGGCGCCTGATCTTCACTTGTAGCGGGATATTGCTCCACAAGCCGTCATTGTTGGAAGCCAGCGCTTCGAAAACATATTGTCCGGCAGGCAACTTGGTGTAGAATGCATGGCGGTTCGAGGCGTCTGTTTCCACCCAGCGGTCGTCGTACCCGGCCAAGCGGGATTTAAACCTGTTCTTCGCCGGGGTCAGGTAGTTATCCGACGAAAACAGGAAGCCGATGTTCGACTCGTCATGACGGAGTACAAGCTCCTCTTCCGCCCTGATATGCAGGGAAGTGTCGAAAAGTACGGAGACGTTGTTGACGAGGATATCCGAAAGCATTGCTTTCGGCTGGTACGGGTTGATCCTGATATCCGGATCGGTAACTACCGTAAACCCGGTTGTTCCGCCAAAAAACAATTCCCCCGACTTGCTTTGCATGGAAGCCAGCGGATAAAAAATATTGCCCTGTATCCCGTCGTCTTTGATAAACTGCATGAAAGCGCCGGTTTGCGGATCGAACCGGAACAAACCGTTATCGGTTCCCAGCCAGAGGCAATCATACCGGTCGGCACACATGCTGTAAACAGCAGACGCCCTGAATTTCAATATATCATCATAGGTATGATACATCGAATCCTTTACCGAATATTTAACCAGCCCCTTTCCCAGCGTGCCGATCCAGACATGATGGTCCGAATCGACGCAAAGCGTCTGCCCATGGAGCATGTCAGCAGAAGGAATTTCCGTAATCTGTTTGTTTCTCACATTCATCCGGTACAATTTCCGGTGCGTAGCGATCCACAAATCATCCGTCCCGGCATCCCTGCAGATATCGAATATATAATTTTCGCCCGGTAACCCTTCCGCTGAAAAATGTTCAAACGAACGTTTCCCGAATGAATAAAAGGAAAACAGAAATTCGTGGTTTTGATATGCGATCCACAGTCCCGAATCGGGTTCCAGCACAATTTTCCTTAAATTGTTAAACCGCAAGCCGTTTTCGTTCTGCGGAACATTTTTATAATGCGTAAATGTTTTTGTTGGGATATGGTAGCAGTCCAATCCGCCCTGAAACATGGAAATCCAGATATTCCCCCTGACCGAATCGGTCACCATCGACTTCACGTTATTGTACGCCAAGCTGTTTTTATCCGGTTGATGTTCCAGATAAGAGAACTTGCCCGCTCTTTTGCCGGTGGAATGAACGATGTTGATGCCGCCTCCTTCGGTAGCGATCCACAAGTTTTCACCGGCTTGCGCAAATCCGCTGACTACCGGGTAATTGACAGCTGCGTCCTTCGGAGAATAGCTCTCGAAGTAATTTTTCTCATTCGGATTCATGTAACAAAGTCCACCGGAATAGGTGCCGATCCATATATTCTGTTGCCGGTCTTCATCGATAGCCCAAACCGAGTTGTCGGGGATGCTGAAAGGATCATGGCGGGAATTCCGGAACAGCGGATATTCCCCGGTTTGCGGGTTGAGTATGTAAAGCCCCCTGCGCGTACCGATCCATACATTTTGCTGTTGATCGACATACAATGCGTTCACGTAGTTTTCAGGGATATCAAAAAAATCATATTCGCCAAGCACCGTAAAGGTTGAGCCGTCGATGCAGTACAGCTTATTTTTGTGGGTATAAGTCCAGATAACATGATTCTTCCAGATAATTTTGAGGTAATAGTTATCATTCGGAAACGACCCGTGCAAGGCAAATTCCCCATTTTCGGGATCGACCCGGTAAACAGTGCCCCATGCGGATACCGCATACAATTGATCGCCGTCATTCCAGAAAGTGGATATGTTGGGGACGGGACGGTCATGATACATCATCGATACCAGTGCGCCGGATTCCGGATGATATAAATGCAAGTCCGGCATTTTTAACCATATATGATTCTGTGCATCGATTTTGAGAAAAACGACAGTTGTATCAAGCAGTTGCTCGAAACGGTTATTAGCGTGATGAACAAACAGTTTGTTATTTGCAACCACATAAAGTTGCCCCAAAGTATCGGTTTCCATATAATGAAACGTCCATTTCACAGATCGATCCAGATTCTGGAAATAAGGATAATAGCTTACATATTGATACCCGTCAAAACGATACAGGTCATTGTCCATCAAAATCCAGATGAACCCGGCTTTGTCCTGCCGTATGAAGCGGATACCATCGTAATAAAAACCGCCTTCGGGCGAACAGGTGTGAAACTTATACCCCGGCGATAATTGCTGTCCCAGCGTTGCGCAAAACGGTAATGCAGAGAACAGTGCAACAATAATACCGGTTTTAAGGAAACGCATGTAATATCTGTCTATCTTACTAAGGACAGCAAAGATATAAAAATCATTTCCATAACCTTATATAACAATTATTTTTTTGTTTTTGTTCAAAAAGGATTTATACTTGCCGCCGGATTTGCAATCAACGCACCCGGGTAATGAAATTTCGATTACAAGGGATTCCTGCCTTGCGCTACAAGTAGAAAACCGTATATTTTTATACATTGCTGTCCGGTAAAAATATCAAATTATTCAATAATGCTTTGTATTTTAGAAATATCTGATGCAATTCCATAACATGGGCTTGTTTTCCGTATGTGCTGGAGAATTGCTGTCGCCCTGACAGGCTTGACAGGGTTTGGAACGGCGAGGCGGGGAATAAAAAATGCCATGTCCCGAAAAAAAACGGAACATGGCGATATGCGGTATGTAAAATATTTGTTTCTTTGCGCCTTTTTCTAAACGAGGGCGGGTGGGATCATTGGATGGTGTGTGTTTAAAAGAATATCCGACACTGCTAAATATTTTTCGGCAATA
>JAISDP010000250.1 GCA_031264715.1 Bacteroidales bacterium | reverse complement strand
TTCCGGATCGGTCTGGTGCCGGTCAACATACGGGTCGACAGCCGATTTGATCTTTTCGTACGATCTTTTCGCCCGGTCAACCGTTTGCAATTTGCCGGCAAAAGCGGATTTTTGACCGTTGGTAATATAAATCCGCGGGTGGGAGGACTCTTTACAACAATTCAACGCCAAGGAGAGGCATAATAAAAGAATTATGTTTTTCATGTTGGTTATTTTTAGTTCATCCTTACATGGTAGAAATTACATATCGGAATAAAAGAGGCATATATAATCGTAAATTACTACAAAGACTTTCGGATAATCAGCCGGCAGGGGTTTTCAATGGTTTCGACGGTTTTGGTATTGATCAGTGTGGCAAGGGTCCGTCCCATCAGTTTGAAATCGGTAGAAAGCGTAGTAATACCTCCGTACAGTATTTCTTTCAGAGGCGTATCATTATAAGAAATGATACCGAAATCTTTACCCGGTTTAAGATGTTGTTTGCGGGCTAATTTGAGAAGATCGACCAGGTCTCTGTCTTTGACCACCATAAATACATCTCCGGGCTTGATTTCTTTGTTTTTAACTGTTCCCACATATCGATGCTCAAAAGCATATTCCCTGCAAAAGGCGCATAAGCCGTCATATCGTTCTTGAGGTTCTTTTTCCTCCTTCTGTACCATGATGATGCGTCGATATTTTTCCAAATATTTGATGCCTGTAACCAGGGCTTGATATGTGTCTTTTTCAAAATTCTGAAAAACAGAAGAATACTTTCCCTTTAGTTCGGGATGAAAATGATCCAGCAAGAACACCTGTCCCGACAAACGGTCTAACAGGGGAGCAATTCCCTCAAATTTCCCGGACATGACAACATAGGTAGTGTATTTACCATTGGCTTCGCTGATCAATGATTCAAATACTCTTCGGTTGTAATTGTGAAAAAATAAATCAACAGTAGCCGTTTTTCCAACGGCTTTGATGAATGACTTATACAGATCTTCCTTAAATTCATTGAATTCATTGAACAGTAAAAAGATATTCCGTTCAAACGATATTCTCGTACTGACGACATAATATCCGATACCGGGAGCAGAATCAATAATGCCTTTTGATTTTAGTTCCTTGATACCGGAGAAAACCGTATCGCGAGATAAATGGTAGCGCTCACAAAATTCATTGATCGACGGTATTTTATCGCCATTTTTATATTTTTTATCCATGATTCCCGAAAGAACATGGTTTACAATTTGTTTATATTTACTTGCTTTCTCCTTCATGATAAAAATAGCTACAAATGTACAAAATGAAATGATATTTCCAACAGGCAAAAATATTTTTTACCTGAAATACATACTGGTATGAACCGGTATGGATTTTTAATAGAAATTTAACTTTTTTTAACAGAGAAAACTTGCACAACAGTTTTCCTGATCATACCTTTGTCGCCAGTCTCAAACGATATTGGAAAAAGTTCAAATGTAGAGCGGAATTTTATCTAAAAAATAAGACCGGTATATACTGATATGTTTTTTTATTGCAATAGTTAGAGTAAATATTTCATTACGTGAAAATTATACAGTCAAAAATTAATCGTTCGGCTTTTCAAGGAGAAATAGACGGTAAAAAGGCTGATTTGTTCCTTTTGCGCAACGGGAATGGCTATGAAATGAGTGTAACCAATTTCGGGGCGCGGGTGGTATCCTTATGGTCGCCGGACAGGAAGGGGCAATTAGCGGATATTGTGTTGGGGCACGACACGCTGGAAGAATATGTGCACTTCAAAGGCGAACGTTTTTTAGGGGCTGCCATCGGGCGGTTTGGTAACCGCATTGCCAAAGGCCGCTTCCAACTGGACGGAGTGGAATATCGCTTGCCGTTGAATGACGCACCCAACAGTTTACATGGTGGAAATAAGGGTTTTGACATGGTGGTGTGGGATGTAGAGCAGCCCGATGCGCAAACATTAATTTTTTCGTATCATTCCGAGGACGGAGAAGAAGGTTACCCTGGCAATTTGCAGACGCGGATGACATATCATCTGAACGACAACAACGAGTGGCATATCGTTTATGAGGCGACAACCGACCGAACCACCGCAGTCAACCTGACGCATCATTCGTTTTTTAACCTGGCGGGAGAAGGGACGGGCGCGATCAGCGAACATGTATTGCAGATCAATGCGGACAGTTTTCTTCCCGTTGATGCGTCGCTGATCCCGACGGGCATAGCGTCTGTAGAAGGCACCCCGATGGATTTCAGGATACCGGCCGCTATCGGCAAGCGTCTGGGACAGGAAGATGCGCAATTGCTGCTGGCGCGCGGATACGATCACAATTGGGTGTTGAACCGCGCAACCGCTACGGAAACGGAATTTGCCGCTTCGGTGTATGAACCCGTTTCAGGACGAACGGTCGAGGTGTGGACAAGCCAGCCGGGAATACAGTTCTACGGCGGGAATTTTTTCGATGGCTCTACCCTTGGGAAAGGCGGGAAACCCTATCATTTCAGGACGGCCTTCGCACTGGAGACGCAGCATTTTCCGGACAGTCCGAATCAGCCGCAGTTCCCGTCTTCCGTGCTGCATCCCGGCGAAACATATCGACAGGAGTGTGTGTATAAATTTGGTATTCAAAATTAAAAAAGCGGCGTGAACAGGGGGATCATATTCAGTATTGAGGAATTCGGCGTAAATGACGGACCCGGCATACGGACGGTAATCTTCCTGAAAGGTTGCCCTTTGCGTTGTGCATGGTGTCATAACCCGGAAGGCATCTCTTTTAAGCCTCAATACATGGAGAAAAAAACGGGGAGGATGTTGTGCGGCTATACAGTTGATGCCGCAGACATTGCCGAAAAGATTCTCCGCAATCGCGACATCTTTGAAATGTGCGGCGGCGGAATAACCCTGTCGGGCGGCGAACCCCTGGCGCAGCATCGCTTTGTGGAAGAATTTTTACAGCAGACCGCTTCGCTGCATCGTGCGATAGAAACCAGCGGATATGCGCCGCCGAAAACTTTTCGCACCATTGTCGATCTGGTTGACCTCGTGTTAATGGACGTGAAACTGATGGATTCGGCAAAACACAAGCAGTATACCGGGGTAGACAATCACCGGATTCTAAAAAACCTGGATTACCTGTGTACATCAGGGAAAAATTTTGTGGTGCGTATCCCGCTCATTCCGGGCGTGAATGATGACGCCAGCAACATGCAGGCGGTATTGTCTGCGCTCAAGGGAGCAAAGTCGCTGCAAAGGGTAGAATTGATGCGCTACAATAAACTTGCAGGCGCCAAATACCCGATGATCGGGCGGGAGTATCACCCTCCGTTCGATCCCGCCCAGACTCCATATGTTACAGATATATTTGAAAAACATCAAATTCCATCTATCGTATTACAATAGAATCCCCCATTTGAAAATCGTAATTTCATCAGATATGAATCAGAGAATTAAAGAATTGAGAGCGTTTATCATGGATAAGAAGCATCATATGCATCGCCATTCATCGGAACATTTGGGAATCCATCAGCTCAATGAAATATACCGCAGGGAAAACCTTTCGCCCATTGAGAGAGCGGTACGGAACCTTGCGACAGTTTTTGACAGGGAACAGCCGGTAATCCTTCCGGGAGAACGGATTGTGCTGACGCGCACCGTTGCGGACATTCCCGACCTGTTTACGGAACAGGAATGGGCCGAAATCAAAAGCAAATACTATCTGCACGAAAGAGGGTATGTGTGCAATATTTCTCCGGATTACGCCACTACACTGGAAAAAGGACTGGAAGCCCGCAAAGCCGAAATCACGGCGCGGATTGCCGATCCTGCCAATGATGCGGAGGCAGTAGCGTTTTTGCAGGCTTTGCTGCAATCTGTTGAAGCAATCCAATCGTTGGTTGAAAAATATGAGCAATACGCTTTGTCGAAGGGTGAAGAAGAAATAGCCGCTACCCTGCATGCCGTCAAAACCGACGGAGCTACGACTTTTCACGAAGCCCTCCAGTTATTGCGGATATTGCATTTTACGCTCTGGGCGTCGGGTAATTACCACAACACGCTGGGACGTTTCGATCAATACATGTATCCTTATTATAGGAAAGATATCGAAAGCGGCCGCCTGACCGAAGAAACCGCCTCGGAACTGCTGGAAGAATTTTTTCTCGTTTGTAACAAGGACAGCGATCTCTATCCGGGGATGCAGCAGGGAGACAACGGGCAAAGCATGGTGTTGGGGGGACGAAGCATCACGGGCGCGTATCTGTTTAACGACTTGTCGGAACTGTGCCTGAAAGCCAGCTATGAACTGAATCTGATTGATCCGAAAATCAACATCCGCGTGGATAAGGATACGCCGCTGGAAGTGTTTGAGCTGGGTTCGGAACTGACCAAAATCGGGCTGGGCTTTCCGCAGTACAGCAACGACGATGTGGTGATACCCGGACTGATTGCGAAAGGCTATTCAAGGGAAGATGCGCATGATTATGTCGTAGCGGCTTGCTGGGAATTTATCATCCCGAAAGTGGCCATGGATATTCCCAATATTGACGCTGTATCGTTGGCCGAATGTGTGCGCAACCGCACGAAAGACCTGAAGCATTGCGCCACATTCGACGATTTCATGAGGCTGACAGAAGATGAGATCAGGACGCAGATGGACGCGATTCACCGCAAGCACCGTAATCTGTGGATGGCGCCTGCTCCGGTGATGTCGTTGCTGATGGACGGCACGGTGGAACGCGGCAGGGATATTTCCGCCGGAGCGAAATACAACAATTACGGCATACACGGAACGGGTATCGCTACGGCTGTGGATTCGCTCGCCGCCATCAAAAAATACTTCTTTGAAGAGCAGGAAATCACTTACGAAGCGTTAACCGACGCATTGGCGAACAATTTTGCCGGCTATGCCGAAATAAAAGAGAAACTGAGAAACGAAGCGCCGAAAATGGGGCAGGATAACGACTATGTGGACGCTATTGCGGTCGACCTGTTGAACAGGTTCGACGCGGTGTTGCAGGAATATGTCAATGAGCGCGGCGGCATATACCGTGCAGGAACGGGAACAGCCATGTATTACGTATGGCATGCCAAAGGTCTGGGCGCAACGCCCGACGGACGGATAGCCGACGAGGTCATTCCGGCCAACTACTCGCCCAGTTTGTTTATCCGCCAGAAAGGGCCCCTTTCTGTGATCAAGTCGTTCACAAAGCCCAACCTGCGCAGGGTCATCAATGGCGGCCCGCTAACGCTGGAATTTGACCGGTCTATGTTTAAAAACAGCGAGAATATCGGGAAACTGGCGCATCTGGTGCAGATTTACATTGCGCTGGGCGGGCATCAGTTGCAGTTGAACACGGTAAGCCGGGAGAAACTGCTGGATGCCAAAGTGCATCCTGAAAACCATCGCAACCTGATTGTGCGGGTATGGGGATGGAGCGGGTACTTTGTGGAACTGGACGAATGTTATCAGGACCATGTCATCAACCGTATCGAGTTTGGACTTTAAGGAAAATTGAAAATTATTTGAACAAAAACAGTATGAAAAGATTCATGTTTTACATCGCTTTCGTCGCCTCGCTGGGCGGATTGCTTTTCGGATTCGATACGGCGGTGATTTCGGGCGCTGAAGAGGCCATCCAGCAAATTTACGGATTAAGCGGCTTCTGGCATGGTTTTACCATGGCTGTCGCACTGATCGGCACATGCATCGGTGCATTGTGTTCAACCCGGCCTGTTGAGAAATTCGGCAGGTTGCTGTCGTTGAAAACAATCGCACTGATGTACATTGTTTCGGCATTGGGCTGTTCGCTGATACTGAACTGGTATTCCTTCCTGTTTTTCCGCTTCATTGGCGGTTTGGCCGTAGGCGCTTCATCGGTGGCAGGTCCCATGTACATCGCCGAAATATCGCCGTCGAACTGGCGCGGACGCTTTGTCGCCTTTTTCCAGTTCAACATCGTGCTGGGCATCGTGCTGGCTTACGTATCAAACTATCTGATCAAAGGCGTCGACAACGACTGGCAATGGATGATCGGCGTGATGGCCGTACCGTCGACGCTGTTTGCCGTCCTGCTGTACTCCATTCCCGAGTCACCGCGCTGGCTCATCAAGCAGGGACGCGAACAGGACGCGTATCGTATATTTGAAGCCACCGGAGAACCCGACGCGTCGGGCGAAGTGGCCAATATACGGGCTTCGCTTACAGCCGACGTTTCCAATGAACCGCTCTTCCGCAGGAAATACATGAAACCTGTGCTGTTTGCTTTTCTCATTGCGACTTTCAACCAACTGTCGGGGATCAATACCATTAATTATTATGCGCCCCGTATTTTTGAGATTGCCGGATTCGGCGAAGACAAAATGCTCAACGCGATTCTGATCGGCGTGACCAATCTTGTATTCACCATGTTGGGCATGGTATTGATCGACCTGCTTGGGCGTAAAAAGCTGATATACATTGGAGCGGTATGCATGTTTGTATCGCTGGCGTCGGTGACCCGCCTGTTCTGGCTGAACGATTTATCCGGTTCGGGGCTTGTACTGTTGATTTCGCTGATGGGTTTCATTGCGTCGTTTGCTATTTCGCTGGGCGCTGTTATATGGGTGCTGATCGCGGAAGTCTTTCCTACCGGCGTCCGCGCCAAAGGACAGGTGCTTGGCAGTATGACCCACTGGATATGGTGTTCCGCACTGACATGGATTTTTCCTGTTTTTGTCAACGAAAGCGGCAATTTCCGGGATGCTTCATATATTTTCGGATTCTATGCGCTTGCTGTGGCCGGAAGCTTTATCTTCGCATGGAAATTGCCCGAAACCAAAGGCAAAACCCTGGAACAAATCCAGAAAGAGCTGGTTAAATAGTTGAAATGAACCAATCGCACGAAATAATTTTTCAATCAACAAGAAGAACGTTTTATCCCAGTAAAATTTAAAAAATGGCAACAATGAAGAAGTTTTTAACAACTGTGGCGGTAGCCGGGCTTGTATCCGTTGCTGTTGCACAAAATACGCCCGTACAGTTAAATGTGGATGCCTCGAAAAAGATAGCGACAGCATCGAAACTGTTCAATGGCACCAATATTGAAGATATTAACAACCAGACGAATGGAGGAGTATTCAGTCAGCTCCTCCACGGCGAAGCTTTTGAAGAAAATGTGGAAACCGATTTCTTGAATCTCGACAGGGCGGATTATTCAAAAATATACGTGATGCTTGATGAGAGGCGTATTCCGCACCTGATCACTCAATCGAACGTTTACAACCGGGTGAACTGGAATAACCTGACGGAAAAATATGATTTCCATAGCAGGAGCATTTATAATGCAAATAAATTCAACGAGCCTCATGTGATCTCCGGCTATACTTTCCATACCCGTTTTCTGCCATTTGACTCGCTTCCCGGAAATGTCCGGGAGACCGTGCTTGAACGCATCAACGGGAATGAACAGATCAGTAAGTTCTGGTCGAAACTGACGAACGGCAATCCCCAGTATGATTACCGGCTGATCCGCGACGGACAGGCCTATATGGGACGTCAGACACAGCGTATCACGTTTGCAGGCGGCGCCGGCGAAGTGGGAATCACCAATCACGGGCTTTACCGGATGGGAATCCGTTTTGAGGCAGGGAAACCGTATGACGGCATCATCCGGATAAAAACGGACAAACCAACCACCGTTTACGTATCGCTTCGTGACGAAAAAGGGAATGTTTTGGCTGAAAAACCATACCGGGTCAACGGTAGCGGCGATTATGAAAAGCTGGAATTTGAGCTATCCCCCGATAGCGAAGCGCTGGAAGGCTCTTTCGGCATTTCGCTTAAAAGTCCGGGGCAGATCGAACTCGGCTACGCTTTCCTGCAACCGGGCGAATGGGGACGGGTAATGGGATATCCCCTGCGCAAAACGTTTATTGACGCGCTGAAAAAGCAGGGGATAACGGCTATCCGTTATAACGGTTCTATGGTGGACGTGGGCGCAGACACCTATCACTACCGCTGGAAAAAAATGCTGGGGCCGATCGACGAACGGCGCATCACTTACCGGAGCGGATTCAGCCCCTATGCAACGCACAGTTTCGCGTTTATCGAAATGCTTCAACTTGCGGAAACGCTTGGAGCGGAATGTATGATCGGGATGAGCATGGACGAAACTTCGGAGGATATCCGCGACTTTGTGGAATATGTAAACGGCCCGGTTTCTTCGAAATGGGGCGCTCTCCGCGCCGAACACGGTCATCCGACGCCTTATCGCCTCAAATATATACAGGTTGATAACGAACGCATCATGACCCGCGGATATCTGGAGTGCATGAAGAAATTCGCCCTTGCCGCCTGGGAAGCCGACCCCGGAATGTCGATTGTGACGTCCCTCAATATTGGTACCGATCTGAAAAATTACGCGCGTGGAACAAAAGAGTATGGATGGACGTCCGAAATGGTTCAATGGTTCATTGAACAGGGAAAAGGAGACAAGCTGGCTTGGGACCCGCATTATGGCGGTTGGCTCGGATTCGCCGGCGATCCCGGATTTACGCACGAAATGGGTATCGACTTGCAGGAAGAACTGTCGAAAGATTTTCCGGGCTTCAAACTTAACCTCCATCCGATGGAAGAGAACGGGAGCCGTTGCGACTGGAACCGGGGATTGGCTCATGCCCACAACTGGAACAAACTGCAACGCTACGGCGATCACTTCAAAATGCTGGGTACGGCGAATACGTTCCAGCCTCACGGACTGCATTACATGTGGGATCAGGGACGTATCCACTACAATTCCCATGCGATCTGGTTTATGCCGTCGGCTTATATTGACGAGGCGATGATCTCGAACTGGCTTCCGAATGTGATGGAGACCGGCAGCAGCGATGAACATGCTGTGGATATTACCGCCAAAATGAATGATTCGGGGGATACGCTTTCGCTTTATGTGGCAAACCTTTCCGATCAACCCCGGGAAGCCGTTCTCAACATTGAAAATTTCCGCTATAAAGGGAAAGCGAAAGTATGGACGATCGGAGGCTGCGACCTGAATGAAACCAATACGGACAAGAACATGTTGAACGTTGTTCCGAAAACATCGCAAATCAGCCTGCCCCGTAAAAATGCGAAATACACGTTTCCAAGATATTCATATACCATCATCACACTTGCAAAAATATAAACGAATGAAAAGGATAACAGGAATAGCGCCATGCCTGCTGTCGCTGTCACTGACAGGCATGGCGGCAGAAAAGCCGAATGTAGTAGTTATTATGGCCGACGACCTTGCCACGAACGAATTAGGCTGCTACGGCGGCGTAAACATCCCGACGCCCAACATCGACCGGATCGCTCGGGAAGGCCTGCGGTTCACGAACAATTTCGCCTCGTGCGCCATGAGCGTAC
The DNA here is from genome assembly GCA_031264715.1 of Bacteroidales bacterium. Classification (GTDB taxonomy): domain Bacteria; phylum Bacteroidota; class Bacteroidia; order Bacteroidales; family UBA4181; genus JAIRLS01. Next base: position 4,720 of record JAISDP010000250.1, on the reverse strand, counting down.
CGATCAGGGCTTCGCTGTACACGGGACTGTATCCCGTACGGCACGGATCGTTCCGCAACCACAAAAGTTCATTCCCCAATATCCGGAGCATCACGACTTACCTTCCGGCAGCGGGTTATCGCGTCGGGCGGACGGGGAAAAGGCATACGCTGCCCCACCGGGTTTATGAGTTCGAAGAAGTGCCCGGTTTTGAAGTGGATTGTGTTTATCCCTCGGCAAACTATACCACCGCCGGGATCAAAGAATTTATCACGAACAGCGACCAGCCCTATTGCCTGTTTGTTTGCAGCACCAATCCGCACATCCCGTGGACGGAAGGCGACCGCAGCAAAATTGACGCGGACAAAATCATCCTGCCGCCCAACCTGGTTGACAACTCGGAAACGCGCCGGTTATACCGCGACTTCCTGGCCGAAGTCGGCGCACTGGACGAACAGGTCGGCGCCGTGCTCAAAACGCTCGAAGAAACCGGCCAGTTAGACCGGACGCTCGTGATGTTTCTCGGCGAACAGGGCCCGCAGTTCCCCTTCGGCAAATGGACGTGTTATTATTTCGGCCAGCACAGCGCGCTGGCGGTGCGTTATCCGGAGAAAATCAAAGCCGGAACGGTAACCGACGCAATCGTGCAGTACGAAGACGTTATGCCGACGCTGCTTGAACTTGCAGGCGGCGCTCCTGTCGACGGAATCGACGGACGGAGCTACCTGCCCGTGCTCTTCGACGGAAAGCGGGAACACCGGCAGTGGGCTTACGGCATCCACAACAACATCCCGGAAGGCGCCTCCTATCCCATCCGCAGCATCCAGGACAAACGCTACAAGCTGATCCTGAACCTGACGCCCGAAGTCCCCTATTTCGAAAAACACATGATGAACGTGAACGACACGGAACAGGTATGGGCAAGCTGGACGGAAAGCGCCAAAACCGGCGGCGTCGCCCGGGAAATCGTTAACCGGTTTACGACCCGGCCTGCCGTTGAATTTTATGATTTGGAAACCGATCCGTGGGAACTGGCGAACCTTGCCGGCGACAGGAAACATGCCGAAAGAATAGCCGCAATGAAAGCCGAACTCGGAAAATGGATGCAGCAGCAGGGCGACACTGGCGCCGAACTGGATAAGTAGGGACGAAAATGAAAAACAGATCAATCGCGTTTACCGGCGCCATGTCATGTATGGCCGCCTGTGCAGCTACCGGACAGGGCGCTCCCGAAAGGCCGAATATCATCGTAATCCTGGCCGACGACCAGGGTTATGCGGACGTCGGGTGTTACGGCGCACATGGGTTTAGGACGCCCAACGCCGACCGCATGGCTAAAGAAGGGATGAAGTTTACCGACTTTTATGCCGCATCGGGGCTTTCGACGCCTTCAAGGGCAGCCCTGCTTACCGGATGCTATCCCGCGCGGATTGACATGGATCAGGTATTATTCCCCGATGCCCGGCGCGGGATCAACCCCGAAGAGGCAACCATTGCCGAAATACTGCGGGAATGTGGATATGCTACCGCCTGCGTAGGAAAATGGCATTTAGGCCACTTGGAACCGGCGCTCCCGCTACAGCATGGTTTCGATGAGTTTTTCGGCCTCCCGTATTCCCATGATATGATCCCGCTTGTTTATCCCGGGCTGTATGTCCCGAACAATACGGACAGGGCGGAATATCCCGATCTCCCGCTCCTGCGGGGCAACGAGGCGCTGGAATACAATCCTGCGCTGGAAAACCTGACGGCGCGCTATACCGAATATGCCGTATCGTATATCAAGCGCAAGAAAGATGAACCGTTCTTCCTTTATTTTGCCCATAGTATGCCGCACGTGCCGCTGGCCGTGTCGGACCGGTTCAAAGGCAAGTCGCACCGGGGCATGTACGGCGATGTCATCATGGAGATTGACTGGTCGATAGGCGAGATATACAGGGCGCTCGATGAAAACGGGATTGCCGGTAATACGCTGGTGATCTACACGTCGGACAACGGGCCGTGGCTGCAAATGGGCAATCACGGAGGATCGGCCGATCCGCTCGCCCTGGGCAAGGGAAATACGTTCGACGGAGGACAAAGGGTGTTTTGCCTGATGACGTGGCCCCGGGTCATCCCTCCCGGAAGCGTCTGTTCGGAAGCCGTCGCCGCTATCGACTTCCTGCCCACATTTGCGCATGTCGCCGGGGGAAAACTGCCCGGAAACAGGATTGACGGCCTGAATATTTATCCCTTGCTGGCAGCCGGAGGGAATGTCGTTTCGCCGCATGAAGCGGTCTATTTCTATGGCGGTGGCGCGCCACATGCCATCCGGGCGGGAAAATGGAAATACCATACGGAACATCCCTTTTGGCAGACCATTATCCCCGGCAAGGACGGATTCAGGGGAGCCGCACGGAAATACGCCACACCGCCCGCATTATATAACCTGGCCGGGGACGCAGGCGAACAGGACAACCTCATTGAAGAATATCCGGAAATAGCCGAAAGATTGCGTCAAATGCTCTTTGATTTTGATCGGGAGTTGAAGGCAAATAAGCGAAAGTCTGCCGTTTACCCGCCCGAAAAGTCCGGAAACGAAAACCGGCTTATCGGTATGAACCGGTATGATTTTTTTAATAAAAATTTAACCTTTTTTAACAGAAGAGGTATTGTAAAACAGTTTTCCTAATCATATATTTGCCCCCCACTGAATTTTGTATCAAACCATGAAGACAACCTTCGATCTTTATCAAAAAAATATTCAAAAAACGACGATTTTTTATCAAATAAAATCGTTCTGTATCCCTTGTAATTCGTGGTTTGGCATGATGTTTGCACACACACACACACACACACACACACACACACACACACACACACACACCTTAGCTTATTTATAAGTGCGCGCGCGCGTGAAGTAAAAAATTTTTCCCGAAGTTTATATATAGCCGCAGTATCATTTTTGATGATATGCGGTTTTTTTTTTGCTGAAATCGGCGTTGCCCGTATCGCTGCTTGGGGAACGTGTGCCGGAACCTCCGGGGAATGTGTATGGTCGCTTTACAGGCCGGCGTCAATAGTAAAAAAAACAGTAAACCCATGATGAAAATACTTGTTAGTTTGCTTCGAATCGTTATCGGCTGGCATTTCCTGTACGAAGGGATTTCCAAGATCGTGGCGGAAAGCTGGACTTCGGAAAATTATCTGAACAGCACGCATGGCTTTCTGTCGGGTTTTTACCACTGGCTGGCCCTCTCTCCAATAAGACTGGAGATAACGGACTGGCTTAACATTGCCGGACTGGTTCTGATCGGACTGGCTTTGTTTCTCGGCATACTGAGCAAGTGGGCTTCCCTGTGCGGGGCTTTTTTGCTGGCGCTTTATTATTTCGCCTATCCGCCTTTCGGTGTTTCCCTGCTTGGTCCGCATGAAGACAGCGTATTCATTGTGGACAAAGTGCTGATAGAAGCGGCCGTACTTGTCTTTCTGTTCTCGTACAGGGAAAAAGGCTACGGTGTGGATGCGCTGGTAACGCTTCTCAAAAAGGAAAAGGCAGCCATTCCTGCTCGGCGGCAACTCTCCGTCTCACGACGCGAAGCGCTGAAAAACCTGGTCGCTTTTCCCATATTGGGACTGGTCGGCTGGAGCGCCTTCCGGAGTCACAGGCGATACGGGACGGACGTCATGTCGGGCGCCACCGTGCAAATCAACCGGGTAGCTTTGAGCGAACTGAAAGGCGAGCTTCCGGCGGGGCAAATAGGCGCTCACCGCCTGAGCCGTTTGATCATGGGAGGAAACCTGATCGGCGGATGGGCGCACGCACGAGACCTGATCTACGTCGGTTCCCTGTTCAAGGCGTACAATACCGAAAAGAAGATTTTTGAAACGCTGATGCTGGCAGAGCAGGCCGGAATTAACTGTATCAACATCGGTTTTCCTACGGTACCGGTGATGGCAAAGTACAAAAAATTGACCGGCAGTAAAATCAAAGTGATTACGCAAGTGGGCATCAGAGAGAAAAACCATGATATGTATGAAGACGTATCGGTGGCCATAGACAGCGGGATGGACATCATTCAGTTGCAGGGCAACTGGTGTGACTGGCTGGTACGCGACCGCCGGTTGGAGATCATCGCCGGAATGATGGACAGAATCAGGAGTCAGGGATACATTGCCGGAATAGGCGCCCACACGATAGATTCCCTGATTCTCTGTGAAGAAAACGGCATTATTCCCGATTATTACATGAAAGCCATGCACCACGACAAGTACTGGTCGGCTCATCCTCGCGAAAACAGGCGTCCCTTTGAAGTGGACGGCGCACAGAGCGATGACCACAACATGTTTCACGACAATTGCTTCTGTCCGTTTCCTGATCGTACAGTAGAGTTTATCAACCGCGCCAAAACGCCGGTGATGGGTTTCAAAGTACTGGCCGCAGGAGCAATTCATCCCCGCGACGGTTTCAACTGGGCTTTCACCAACGGTGCGGATTTTATCTGCGTGGGCATGTTCGATTTTCAGGTGGCTGAGAATGTGAATATTTGCATCGACGTGCTGCAAAACCTGAATGACAGAAAACGGGAATGGTATGCATAAAAATTAAAAATTAAAAATTAAAAATTATCCTTATGAAAAAATCGTATGTAGCAAGCTTATGGATGCTTTTACTGGTGTTGGCTGCACAACGGGCAAACGCCCAATCCTACGCCGTAGCTTCGCCCGATCAATCCGTTTCCGTTCGGATAGACGCGACGGA
>JAISDP010000192.1 GCA_031264715.1 Bacteroidales bacterium | reverse complement strand
GGGATGATGGCCGGAAACGATAAAGGGTCGTACAACGATTACCGGGAATATTCCTATTCGGGGTGGATGTTTGAATTATCCGGACAGATTGAATGGAATTTCATACGCGCCAACTCGTCCATCGGAACCATGTTGACGAAAAGACGGGGATTGCGGGGTGCGCGGATGCAAACCCGGGCGTATGTGTTCCTGGGGGTGGGCGCCGTATATTCGATAACCTCGCTTGATACCCATGGACACCAATTGTCGGAAGGCGAGTATACCGAAGGCAGCACGGTCGGCTTGGCAGTTCCCTACGGATTGGGCGTCAAATCGGATATTAATGCGAGCTGGGCAGTAGGACTTGAGATCGGACGGAGATATTGTACATCCGACCATCTTGACGGGATTACTACGAACTGGTCCAAGAGTAAAGACCTGTATTATTTTACCACCTTGCATGCCATATACAAAATAGATATTGTCGGTGGAAAAAGAAGACCTCCGCGTCGAAGATGATTCTACAGGTTAAATCGACCATAACCAAACAATAAAACGAGACTATTTACGTTTCGTTTTTTGATTTTTAGACATTAAAATCAAAAAGCGCACGAGCACAAAAAATTGAATTTGGCAAAATATATCATTATTTGTTTGACGGGATTACTTCTATGGACATCTTCCATGGAAGGACAGGTTTTTCATCCTAATACGGAAGCCGGCGTATTTGCCGGCATTTCGTATTACTTAGGCGACATCAACCCCCGCAGGCAGTTTTATGATCCGGGGCTATCGGTTGGGGCTTTGCTGAAACATAATTTTACCGAGCACCACTGTTTGCGGATCAATCTGTTTTACGCCCGGTTGAATGGCGACGACCTGGATTTTAAGAATGAGTACCAGCAGATGAGGGCACAGAGTTTTAAAACCCAAGCGCTTGATTGTCATATCGGGTGGGAGTTTAATTTCCTGCCATATATCATCAATCGGCACAGAACAGCGCACACGCCATATATCTTTGCTGCGCTCGGGTATTCGTTCATACTTTCGTCGAACACCGGCATGGCAACAAATCATGCCACCGTCCCTTTCGGCGTTGGCTACAAATACCGTTTCAACGAGGTTGTGGCCATAGGCTGCGAATGGGGTATGCGGAAAACCTTTACCGATAAGCTGGACGGTGTGCTGAATCCCGGTCCGGACGGTTCGTATTCACGATCGCACAACAACGATTGGTACTCGTTTGCCGGTATATATGTCACTTTTAAGGTATTCGAAAAAGGATTCGCCTGTCCCGGCATTAAGGAACAAACGATATATAAATGACCCATAAAGACAAAATCATTTTAGACAAATTGCCCGAGCATATTGCCGTGATCATGGATGGCAACGGGAGGTGGGCCAAGAAAAAAGGTAATTCCCGGATTTTCGGACATACGAACGGGGTGACTGCGGTGCGCGAAACGGTTGAGGCCGCAGCCGAGCTGGGTGTCAAATTCCTGACATTATACGCATTCTCTACCGAAAACTGGAACCGGCCAAAAATGGAAGTGGATGCATTGATGTCTCTGCTGGTATCGTCTTTACATGATGAAACGCCAACCCTTCTGAAAAACAATATTTCGCTTGCGGCCATTGGTGACATTTCGCGCCTGACCGACAAGGTAGCAGGCCGGTTGACAGCGGCCATCGAAAAGACATCGCACAACACCGGCTTAAAATTGATCCTGGCCCTGAATTACAGCGGACGGTGGGAGATACTTGACGCTGTGAACCGCATCAAGGCCGATATAGCTGCCGGTAAGTTGAATACCGGCATAACTGCCGAGTTGTTTTCGTATTATCTGAATACCAAAAATATGCCTGATCCGGAATTGCTGATCCGCACCAGCGGCGAATACCGTATCAGCAATTTTCTGCTTTGGCAGATCGCCTACACCGAATTGTATTTTACCCCGACACTTTGGCCCGATTTTCGTAAGGAAGATTTTTACAAAGCTATTGTCGATTTTCAAAAAAGAGAGCGGCGGTTCGGTAAAACAAGCGAACAGTTAAACCAGTATGAACAAACAGTAAATAAATAGTATGTTGCGAACAGTAACGCTTTATTGTACCCTTTTATCCATATTTCTTTTCCGCGGCGCATGGGCACAGGAACCCGGCGATTATTCGACCTACCCGGTGATGGACTATTCCAATGCGCAGGAATATGTTGTAGGCGGCGTTAGAGTTACCGGAGTCAAAATTTTGGATGCCAATGTACTGGTCAGCATGTCGGGTCTGGACATCGGACGTAAAATTACCGTTCCCGGAGACGACATTACCAGGGTAGTGGAAAAATTCTGGGAACAGGGGCTATTCTCCGACGTGAAGGTGATTGCCGAAAAGATCGAAGGAAGTGTCATTTTCATCGAAATTGTACTTCATGAGCGCCCGCGTTTGTCCAAATTTACCATCGAAGGCATCCGCAAAGGCGAAGTAAAGGATTTAACGGAAAAGATAAATCTGAAATCGGGGCAACAGGTCACTGAAAATGTCCTCAACAACATTAAAACCATTGTCACCAAGCACTATCGTGAAAAAGGCTTTTATAATGTAACCACCGACTTTATCCAGAAGAATGACACAACCCTCGGCAACAGGGTGTCATTGAAAGTGCTGATCAACAAACAATCAAAGGTAAAGATTGCCGAAATCGATTTCATTGGAAACGAAGATTTTAGAGATCGCCGGTTACGCAGGACGATGAAAAAAACCAAGCAGTTGAAGCGTAACCTCAATATCTTCAAAAGCAAAAAATATGTAGCGAGCAATTTTAAGGAAGACCGTACCAAGTTGTCCGATTTTTACAGCAAGAACGGTTACCGCGACTTCAAAATCGTCAACGACTCGCTCACTTTCGTGAAAGACAATCGTGTGGTGCTGCATATCCGCGTCAGCGAAGGTCGGCAATACTATTACCGCAACATTACCTGGGTGGGCAATACCAAGTATACCACCGACATGCTGCAACGCGTATTGGGATTCAACAAAGGTGATATATACGACCAGGTAGGATTGCAAAAGCGCCTCAGTGTCGACGAAGATGCCGTATCAACGCTTTATACCGACAACGGCTACCTGTTTTCGAGCAT
>JAISDP010000184.1 GCA_031264715.1 Bacteroidales bacterium | reverse complement strand
AACTTTTCGGTAATGAATGTGTACAACCGTAAAAACGTATTCAGTATATATGTGGAGAAACAGGGATATTATGAAATTTCAACCGGCCTGAAAGCAACCAAAATGTTCCTGTACGGCATCTTGCCTACGGTGGGGTATGAGTTCAAGTTTTAAGCGCTCTTCCGAAATGATTGAATCATCGCATCGGACAAACTTGCCCGACTGCTTTTTTTCCTGTCAAATGCCTGTATCAGGTATACCCCGGGTGATAAGTTGCTGACATCCAACTCCACCTGCAGGTAGGTTTTTTCGTCGTACATCACAATATACCTGCCTGTTTCATGAAGTTTCATGCGTTTCCCGGATGTATCGTAGCCTTCAACCCTTACCGTTGCCGAAGGGCTTTCGAAATAGACAAATACAATATTGCTGCCCGGCTGGAAAACGATCTTGAGATCGCGGTAAGCGGGCTGATTCGATTGGGTTGGCTTGCCGAACTTTCCCATCACCCTGACCCCCAGCGACGAGTATATGGGCGGTACGTATTCCCCCAAAGCCATCCAGACGCCGCTGCTCTCTTCGACGTACATGTCCGATATGCCTGCATAGGGGCGTTTTGCCGACTGGTATACGGCAAAAGTATCCAGGGGATGATGGTGTTCAAGGCTGTAGCCGATGAAATAATTGCCGGTAAATTCCAGCGTCCTGTCAAAATAAATATGCATGCGGTAGTCATTGTAATCTGCCATTACGATCGTGTCCTTTGTATACAGGGGTGTTACCGGGAAATCGGTTCCCTGCCAGACAGCAAGCCGTACTTTGGAGCCGGCATCGGACGCCTTCGCTACATGTACTTCCATCCCGATGATACTCACTGTGGTATCATTCTTGATCTTTTCGGCGAAACTGCTCCATCCCTGGTCGTTTTGACTGGTCAGGTATCCCCATTCCCCCGAATTCACCAGTATTTCGGATTCGTTCTCGCCGATATGCCCCAGCGTGTCGCACCGGCCTTCGTAAGGAGCAACCGGATCGTACCCCCAGAGCGATGCTACCCCTTTGCCGTCGGGGTCTAACCATGGTTTCAGGCATTCATCCGCTGCCGGGTATCTGTTCCATTGTTCGCTGAATTTGCTGTAATAGTCGTTTACCGGGTACGAACAGGAAGCCGTGCCGCCCGACAGCGTCCCTACCACCATGTGTCCGGCGTCGAAGGCCGCACTTCCCGACGATCCCTGTTCGGTAGTACCTTCGTCCCACCGCCTGACAATCCAGTGCGCATCCTTGTCGCAATGCAGGTCGGTATGATCATCATTAAATGTGCCCGTACCCAGGGGATCGTTCTCTACGGATATTTTTTTTACATCGCCCTGTGGATGATGTATGCCGGTGGCGCCCTGCGGCGTGGCTGTTGATGTATTCCACCCTGCATAGTACGGGCGTTGCGACATCGCCGCGTCGCTCGACATCTCCAGTAAGGCAAAATCCAGTTCCCTTTTGGCGGCCACCAGGCTCGATCCCGCTATCCCCGCCGGTACCGGCAGACCGGTTCCCTTACAGTATGCTTTTTCGTACCCGAAAACAAATGTAGTAAGCTGTGCCTGGTCATCGGTCGAAATGCAGTGGTTGGCGGTAAGGATGTAAGGCTTTTTCCGGTCGGTGTCCACGGCCTGGTTTACCAGCGTACCGGTACAGTATTGCGTTTTGATGATGTTGCCTGTCCGCGTGATGGTTTCCAGCCTCACTACCGAACGTTTTTCGCGTTGCCAGTGGTTCCCCGTTTTGCAGTTAATATCCACGTTACAGGTAGCAGCCGTCGCCAGCGGAATGATCTTTCCGCTGCCGGCTATATCACGGAATCCGTACCCAACACTTGTGATGGTGAAGTCGTTGCGCGGCGCTTGCAGGGGGATGTTCCATTCCACGATGATCATGTCGCCAGACAGCGACTGTACGGGCAATACACCGCCATTGGCATTGTTACGGACACCAAAAGGCCCGGCTATGTTGGTCCTCGATTTGTTGTACACATAAAGCGCCATGCCGGACGACATCCTGTAATTTTCGATAAGAAGATTCAGCGAAAGCGCATTTTTGGCATGTATGCCTATCCGCCACACGTAGCCTTTCCCCGTGATGGTATCCCACTGTCCCGATGTTCCCGGATTCAGCGCTGTTTCGATACCCACAGCATATACCCGGGCTTTCAGGCTACTGTTACTGTTCTGCTCCTCGCTCAGTACTTGCTCGATTTCTTCTACAGGTTCGGGAAAATCCAGGAATACGGCCAATTCGGGCAACGGAAACTGCAAACTCCATGCGCTGGTATTTTGTGCATCGGAATGTACCGTTCCATAGCCGAAAACGATCATGAAGAAAATTTTCACATACAACCGCATGGCGTTTATAACGTTTTTAACGCCTAACTTCCTTAATGGCGGATCAAACTGCCAACAGCAAGCAGGTTTTTCATTTTACTTACCAGCACTTCCACCTGGAACGGCTTGCTGATATACTCGTCCATGCCCGAAGCCAGGCAATGTTCGCGATCTCCGGCCAATGCGTTTGCAGTGATGGCGATGATAGGAGTGGGAACGATCCGTTTATCCACTTCTGTTTCGCGGATCTTCTTAGTAGCCTGTATCCCGTCCATTACCGGCATTTGTATATCCATCAGGATGATATCGTACTTGGTGGTATTGAATTTATCGAGCGCTTCCTGGCCATTGTTGGCTACATCTATATTTTTCACCAGCTTCTGGATACTGAGGATTACGATCTTCTGGTTGATCAGGTTATCCTCTACCAGCAATATGTTAGCTTCTTTCAGGTCGACTGCTGATGTATCATGTGAAGATGCAACGCCTTCGATTTCAACAACCTCTGAAGCTTTGACTATATTCTCCTTTGGCTCGGCCTTTGCTTTTTTGAACGGAAGTGTGAATTTAAATATGGTAAAGTTTTGGTCGTAGGTTACGGCCAACTTATTACCCGACATGGCAATCAACTTCGACGATATGGAATAGTTGAGCATTTTCGTATTTTCCCTGTCGTTTTCCAAGTCGAAATTGAGACGATCGCTCACCCGTATTTCGAAAAAAACGTCGAACACCCGTTCGGTTTCCTGTCTTACACGGTACGAAATGATGATATTAATTTTTTCGACGTTCTTATTTTTGATGATCGCATCGATCAGGGTCAGGAAGATCTGTTTGATTTGTATCGGATCGCCTTCGAGGATGTATGGCGTCTCCATGTTCGGTTTCAAACCGATATTGTATTCGTTGCTCTGCCCCACAAACAATTGTATGGTGTTGTTCAGAACCGCTTGCAGGTTAAAGGTGATGTTGGTTGGCTTGGTATCGACAATTCCCGTTGACGTGACTTTGGATGCAATGATGTTCACCACATTCACCAGGTTGTTGGCCGATGCGAGTACCGTTTCCATCCAGTCCTTCTGGCGTTGGTTAAGTTGCGTATCGTTCAGCAGGTTCCCGATGACCACAATATTATTCAATGGCGTGCGTATCTGGTGGGATAATTGCGATATAAATTCGTTCCTGATTTCGGCTTCCTTTTGGATATCGGAAATTTTATGGTCGTTAGCGCTCACTAATTCTTCATTAATTGTGAGGAATCCGCATACAACAACCAGGATAACTATCCCGGCGAGGGAACATGCTACTAATGAAGATGTGGGAATTTTAAGCAGCAACCCGTATCCGAAATATGCGGCCAGCATAATGATTGAAAATATGCTGCCGCGTCTGGCCTGGAAAAGCATACACGTCACCAGCGGGAATATGACGCAAAGAAGCCCGGCTAACAGGTCATTGCCGGTAAACAAAAGACCTAATATGGTTAATGCTAATGTAATGCAGGCTGTCCAGAATGAGAAAGGCCCGTATTTTCCCTGTTTACGGGCAAATACATATAACATAACAGCTATCAATCCCGAAATGCACAGTATGATGCTGCTGCTAAGATGGTCTGTTAACGACAGCGCTATGCCGAAACATAACACCAGTATGCCACCTGCGGTCAAAAATATCCCTAAAAAAACATCCTGGCAACGGACAAACCAGTGAACTGTTTTATCTTTTCCAACCTCGAGAAAATTTACAATAGACTTGTACATACACATATAAGCAATACAATTTTATGAATGTTACGTTCTTATCCCGGTAAAACATGCCATAAAATCAGGCAACAAGTATACTTCAAATATTTCAGATTTGAAAATATTTGAAAACATAATTGGAATATACCTGCAAAATTTTAGGCTTTGCCCTGAAAAAGGGAAAGAAATACTTTCATTCATGTAAACCATACCGGATAATAATTCGTTTTGTCAAAAAACAGTATTTCTAGATTGATACGAAATAAATATGCTGCGCGCAGGCGCGTTTTTCTAATGATATTGTTTCCCTGGCGGGAAAAAGCATCAAAACAGTGTAACAAAATATTAATAACCATTGTCTGATGAGCCGGATATTTACCGCATAGAGATAAGATGTCTATCCACATACGGATAAGGTGTCTATCCGTATACGGATAAAGTGTCTCTAAGCATGGGTATACAGGGTGTGTCAGGTCGTTTATGTATGCGAAACGAAATGCGACCCGGATACCTTCCTGGCCGCATCCCAAATCAAGCGCTTTCATGCCGGCAGAGCGTTAAAATCATCGCTCATCCACGTAACTGTACCTTTCATGCAGCCAAAGGAAGGCTTTTTCGGTTTATTTGCCTGATATTTCTTCAACAAAAACTCAATATAGTCCGACAGTTCAAGTTGCACTTCCGTCGGAAGCCGATGTATTTTTTCATACATCAATCCTGTTATCCGGTCTCCCGGTACAAATGTGTTCATATCTTTATCCTTTAGAATCAATGCAAAGATAGGTCTAAAATATTGTATTGCCAATTTTGGCCGTGTTGCGGTCGTACAGGAAGTACGACGTGTCTGCCCTGTTTCCCCCGATTTTTTGTCCGGGTTTTGCAAATATAAAAAATGTTCGTACATTTGCGCCAACAGTAGTCGTTGCCATCCCGTAAGATCTGGCGCGGCTCATTTTTTTTATATATATGAACAAGCCTGCATACACGATTACCGACCAGGTTGCATTGCTCAAGCAACGTGGCATGATTTTCAGGGACGAGGCGCAAGCCCGCGACCGTCTGCAAAATATCAGCTACTACCGTCTTAAAGGTTACTGGTGGGACATGCAAAGCGACACGACGCAACATTTGTTTCATCCGGACGCCTGTTTCGAGGAGGTATTGGATCGCTACGATTTCGACCGTAAACTTCGCCTGATTCTTTTCGGTGGTATTGAACGGATAGAAATTGCCGTGCGTACCAGCTTGATTTACCATTTGTCCCTTGCCTACGGCGGGTTGTGGTACCTGAATCCCGTATTGTTTAACCAGACAACCGTAAACATCAACGGCATAAACAAAACGGTGCATCTTTGGGTATTGGATGAATTGCAAAAGGAATTTGCCCGCAGTCAGGAACTTTTCATCAAAGACCATCAACGTCGCTATCCGGGACAACCTGCCGATGCATGGAAAATATTGGAAGTCGCTTCCTTGGGAACCCTGTCCAAACTGTACAAGAACTTGAAAATAAACTTGCCGGAACGAAGCCTCATTGCGAACAAAATGGGCATCAACTCGCCTCATGTATTTTCCGGGTGGCTGGAATCCATTGCCTATATTCGTAACATTATTGCCCACCATTCCCGCCTGTGGAGCCGTACTATGGTGAAACGTCCCGGCATGCAGTTGAACAATCCGCAGGGTGCGTGGTTCAGCCAGCCACTCAGACAGGGACAGATAGACAAGCCGTTTTCGACCATCTCCTGTATGGTGTACCTGTGCAGTTTCCTGAGCCGGCCGCAGGATATGAAGCGTGATATTATCAACCTTATCAGCGCTTATCCCCGTGTGCCTGTTTACAAGTACGGCTTCTTCAACGGATGGCAAACCGAACCTCTCTGGAAATAAATATATAAACATCATTCAAACACCTCCGTATCAGGTATTGTACCCGGAACGTTCAGTTCAAACTTACTGCACGAAACTGATCCGGGGCGATAAATCTGTTTCCCTGTTCCCCTTCTCCCGACAGATAATTGCGGATGATTGCCTTCAAATCTTCAAACTCCCGGACGGTAAAGCCCAGATGAACGGTTCCCACGCTATCCAGCGGAAGGATAATCACTTTTTCCAGCCCCTTGGCTCGATTGATGGCGGCAAAATAAGCCGCATCAATCGAATCAAGAGTTTCCAGATACTTCCGCAAGTGGAAGGAAGAGTTGAAATGGATTTGCGTATTTCCAATTTCGAGATGTATTCTCGAACATTTCCTGCAAGTGAAAATCCGTATCATAATCCAATGTCCGGTTTTATTATTTCTATCCATCTGTCGATGCGCTCTTCCGTCAGGTTGCTTTCGTTGTCCTCGTCGAGCGCCAGACCTGCAAACCGGCCGTTTACGACGGATTCGGAAGCGTCAAACGAATAACCGTCCGTATCCGTAAAACCGATGACGGTTGCCTTGTCCCTGACCGCCTGATAGATTTTCCCAATAGCGTCGCAAAATGTGTCGGAATAGGACGAAGAATCGCCGCACCCGAACAGGGCTATTTTTTTACCCGACAAATCGGCCGAAGCCACCGTCTTGATAAAGCCCTCCCAATCGTCCTGCAAATCGCCCACTCCCCATGTGGAAGAGCCGAACAGCAGCACGCCGTAAGCGCTTAAATCACTTGCCCGGGCTTTGCAGACGTCATAAATGTCGCCGGCGCCAACGCCCAGTTTCTTTGCAATATTTTTGGCAACTCCCTCTGTGTTGCCGCCGGATGAACCGTAGAAAATTCCAATTTTACACATATTCTTTTTATTTATTTTGAATTTAATGAATTACTCAAACACCGCCGCGTCAATAATCGTTCCTGCGACGTTCAGGAAAGGCGTTTTGCCGGTTTCGCCCGTAGCCGGATTGTACGAAAAATAACCTGCGCCGGCCGACTGCGTCGCCAGGCCAAACAGGATCAGGTCGCCGTAGCGGAGAATACTGTACGAATAGGAGTTGGAACGCGGCAGGTCGAGCGGCGTCACCGTCCGGTCGTACAGGTTGATCTTGAACGACTCTATCAGCAGGTCGTTGACGTAGTCGATGGGGTTACTTGCATACGTGGGATTTTGCCCGAACATGTAGGCCGTGCCGTTGCGGTCGTACAGGAAGTTGGTGAGTATGACGTGTCCGCCCTGTATTCCGGAAATTTCCATGTCGGTGATGTTGAAGAAATAATCGGGGTCGAAATCGGTTGCGTCCTTTTTGATACGCAGGAAGCCGCTTTTCTGTCCCGGCACATATCCGTAGGAAGCGTAGCACAGCACATAGATGTCGCCCTTTTCGTCCATGTACATTCCCTGATTGCCGAAGAAGGTTGCGCCGGTGCCGCGCGGGTCGCTGATAAACCTTTCGGGCGTATCGGTAGCCTCGTTGATGACGATCATGTAAGCGCCTTCGCTGCACATCGGCGGAGACGACAGTTCGATGCAGCCGACAAAGACCTTTCCGTCGCGCTCCATCATTCCCAGCGGATTGGGAGTTACGCTGCCGTTCAGTCCATACTCCTTCCTGGCAAGGTCAATCTCGCCGGTTTTTTGCAGGGTGGTCGGGTTGAAGACAACGATTTTGTTTTCCATCAAAATGCTGGCATACGCTTTCGTGTCCGAGAGGAAAAGGACATTGCCGGGACAGGCCAGACTGTTTTCCGAAAGCGTCAGCGTGCCCGAAGGCAAAAGGCTACCGTCGGCCTGACGGGTGTAACGCCGCACGACAGACGATTGATAGATATTGGGAAGATAAAACACCCAGTCGTTGAGAATCTCCACGTAGGGATTGTCTTCCACCTCGTGGGCAAGCGCGAGGGAAGCCGTTCCTCCGCCCGCCAACTGGGATTCGTTTACAGGCACAACATAACCGACCTGCGTTTCGTTTACCCCCATGCTCAGGGATACGACTAATTTGACTTCGCCGGAAACCGGCGTTTCCGGGTTGTCCTTGTCGCAAGCGACAAAACAGGATGCTGCAAGGAGCATCATACTTACTGTTACATTTACTTTCTTCATTTTACTTGATAATTTAAAATACTGTTTATCAAAATTTTTCCTACTCTGTTCAGGATTTTCGGTTACTCCTTTTTTCTTTACAAACGCCCATAAAAAAAGCGTGTAATCCTTTGTAATCGGTTTACACGCTTTTTGCCGCAAAATTTGCAGGCGGAAGATTATTTATTCAGTTTCAATTCCTGCACAAGCAGTTGATAGATTTCCGTCCACGGTTTTTGATACAGTCCTGTGGACTCGTCGATGAGCATCCTGTAGGTTTGGGATTCCAGATAAACGTCAAGGGCTTTTTCCTCCATCATCCCGAAGTCAATGACAAGCGCTCCGGTGATGGCTTCGTCGTTGTCGTCGATAATCAATTCCGACCTGTCCACTTTTCGCTCAATCATTTGCAGAGCGCCAGCGGTACACAGGGCTATTTGATGCGTGTACCGGAAAAATTTCAACTCTTCCAGAAAATCGGCTCTGGATACTGCTCCACTCAGGCAGGCATAGATACGGCGGGTAACCTTGTCGTCGGCAACAGGTCCTTCTACGATGTCGTAGCTATGGGCTTGCTTGAGGCTTTCGTTGGCACGGTTGAGAAGGATGAAATCCATCCACTCTTCACAGTAGCTGTCGAAGCGAAGCATTTTTAAATCGTTATCATGATAGGCATATTCATGGAAATCAAACTCTGTTACGACGCCTGTTGTGTGATTTTCCCTGCCGATTCGTTTTGCCCAATACTCTGCCTGGGAACGAATTTTAGTAACATAAAATCCCCGTCCGAAATCTTTGCCCGGCTGACATTTCTCCAAATCAATCTTTTCGATTAAAGTATAGCTGCCGTGATAGACTCTCATCGCATGCCTCCATTGTCACGGCAAACTTGATACAAGCTGCGTGCCGCCCAAAACGGATTTTCAGTATGTAATGTCCACCAGTGTTCAAAAAGGAAATCTATTCCACCGTATTTCTTTAAATACCGGTAGGCTTCCTGCCTGTCCATCTTGAGCGAACGGGCAAAGTAAGGAATAATAAACGTGATAAAACTGATCCTGTCTCTTGCTTCCGGGTCTAATGTTCTCTTTGCCGATGCTGTTTCCATTTTTATCTAATTTTACGCGACAAAGATACATCTTTTTTTTTCAACAGACCGCCGTTTTTTTATTATAAAACGTGTAAACCAATATGTCAAAGAACGCTTTCCGCATCTGTTATGCGGGGTTACCTGCCGGACCGTCGTCCTTACACGAGGAAAAAATTCCTCCAACCAACACTAAGGCAACTATGATCGCCTTTCCTGATAAAAAAATACATCTTTTCATTTTTAATTATTTTTAAATTGAATTTATTTGAATTTTGTAGAGGCACACGGCCGTGTGTCTCTACGGTTTAATTTTAATTTGAGACGCACGGCCGTGCGTCTGTACGATTATTCCATCGGTCATCTTCCCATTTATGCGGATTATTGGCGATATAATTCGCGATTCTATTGTATTCACGATCATCACGAATAACATGGTCGTGAAAACGTGCTTGCCAGACAGGTAATCGCGGCGTGTTACGCATTTCATTAATCTGTTTTGTAACCGCCGATTTGAAACCCGCAACAAATGATGAAATCGATTTCGGCGGACGCCGGGCAATGCCGGTGGATACGGTGTCGGCACGTGATAGAGACGCACGGCCGTGCGTCTCTACACGGTCGTGCGTCTCTACACGGTCGTGCGTCTGTACGGTGTCGTGCGTCTGTACGATCCGTAAAATTGCGTGAATATGGTTCGGCATAATCACAAATGCATCGCAAAACAATTCTTTACGTATTTCAAATGATTTGTCCCATTCCTGATTTACGGTTTTGCCAAATTCGGACAAAAACATTTCGCCGTTTACAATTTTGCCAAACAAACATTCGCGCTTTGCCGTACAAATCGTTATGAAATATTCCGCATTTGCCGAATAATCCCAATTTTGCCATCTTGCCGAAGGGATACGGTATTTGTTTTGAAATTTTTTGCTATCCATGATTATCATTTATTTTTGGAACGGTACAAACGCACGGCCGTAGAGGCGCACGGCCGTGCGCCTCTACGGCTTTCCAGAAATTCTTCTTTGCCATAAAATGACTTTTTAAACTGTTTGTACTATTGTTTATTATTAAATTAATTGTTCATTATTTACTGGTTGCGAAGCTGCCGGTTCAGCATTGGCAAGCGGTTGATTATTGATGCAATCGACAACTTTCCTTTCCCGGACAAAGTTTGTCCCCGCACAACTGCAGGAATCAATGTCGCTATTATCACAAATAGGGATAAAACGCACTTGTTTATCCTTTGTTTATCCCTACTTTTAGGGATTGTGTCCGTTTTAAAAACCGTCTATTTTTGTACATTCTTTTTACCCTGTTTTTGGAGTGCAAAATTAGGATAGAGTGTATGTTTGATTCTTACGCTAAAAGGAGTTTAATTTTAATATAACGGAATTTATATGACAGCACGATTAGTCAATGCGGATATGAAAGAGATGACGGTGGAAATACCCGACTGCTCGCTTTCAAAAACCGGCCGGATAGAGACGGAAAGGTTTATCATCGACAACAAATACGTCGACGCGTCGTTTCAAACCGTTCGGACGCCTTTGTATCTGCTTACCGACATGAAAATGAGAAGTCACGAAGATTTAACCGTATATTCTCATGCGGAGATATACGGTTATATCCGGTTTTGTGCGGCATTGCAGGGCAGCATAACTTCCGCCTGCGGTTTGCATGGCGAGGAAAAATGGCAAAGCGGACAGGCAAACCTCCTGACTTATCATGATGAGGACAGTTACGTCTGT
>JAISDP010000175.1 GCA_031264715.1 Bacteroidales bacterium | reverse complement strand
GGGGTAAAGGTCTATTCCAAGTTTTCGAGCGGCGATCCCGACACGTCCAAAACGGCGGCTTCGTGGTTCGGAGCCTGTATCTTCCTGATCGTGGCGGCTACCATTTTACGTTCCTTTTTCCTGTAATCAAAACCCTAAAATTGATGATGGAATTTCCAGTTAACAGGGGAATTGGCAAACCGGCGGAATTTCAGGGGCTGAAAAGCCAGTATCTTTTCATGTTCGCAGGCGGGCTGCTGGGCCTGTTTGTCGTGTTCGTCGTCATGTACATGGCGGGCGTCAACCAGTGGATTTGCATATTCTTCGGCGTTACTGCCGCGGGCGTGCTGGTTTACGGCACGTTCCACCTGAATACAAAGTACGGCGAACACGGGCTGATGAAAGCACAGGCAAGGCGCAGCCATCCGCGGTATGTCATCAACCGCCGGAGCTTTTCCCGGTTATTCATCCAAAAGAAAAAGGAAGTATGAGAAACGTAATGAGAGCAGCCACGCTGGAAAGCAAATTCCCGCTTCTGGCAGTAGAAAACGGCTGTATTGTTTCAAAGGATGCGGACGTAACGGCGGCGTTCCGGGTGCAACTGCCCGAACTGTTTACCGTTGCATCTTCCGAATATGAGGCGATACACTCGGCATGGGTAAAGGCGATCAGGGTATTGCCCAATTACAGTATTGTGCATAAAGCCGACTGGTTTATCAGGGAAAATTACACGCCCGACATTCAAAGGGAGGGCTTGAGTTTTCTGTCCCGTTCCTTTGAACGGCATTTTAACGAGCGTCCGTACCTGAACCATGCCTGCTACCTGTTCCTGACCAAAACGACGAAGGAGCGGATGCGGATGCAGAGCAACTTCAACACGCTGTGCCGCGGTTTTCTTGTCCCGAAGGAAATCAGGGACAAAGAAGCCGTAAGCAGGTTTCTGGAAGCGGTCGGGCAGTTTGAGCGGATTGTGAACGACAGCGGCTTTATCACGCTTACGCGGCTGACGGACGGCGAAATTACCGGCACAGGGGACAGTCCGGGCATCATCGAGAAGTATTTTTCACTTTCACTCGAAGATACAGCCTGTCTGAAAGATTTGTACCTGGGCGCTGACGGGATGAAAATCGGCGACAGTTGCCTGTGCCTGCATACGCTTTCGGACGCGGACGACCTGCCCGGCAGGGTATCTGCCGACAGCCGGTACGAAAAGCTGTCAACGGACCGCAGCGACTGCCGGCTGTCCTTCGCCGCGCCTGTGGGCGTGCTGCTGTCCTGCAACCACATCTGGAACCAGTACATTTTTATCGACGACCATGCGGAAAATCTGAAACGCTTTGAGAAGCAGGCGCGGAACATGCACTCGCTGTCAAGGTACAGCCGTGCCAACCAGATCAACAAAATCTGGATAGAGCAATACCTGAACGAAGCACATTCGCTGGGGCTTACTTCGGTGCGCTGCCACTGCAACGTCATGGCGTGGAGCGACGACAGGGACGAGCTGGCGCGGATAAAAAACGATGTGGGCAGCCAGCTGGCTTTGATGGAATGTAAGCCGCGCTACAATACCGTTGATGCCCCCGCCCTGTTCTGGGCGGGGATTCCCGGCAATGAAGCGGATTTTCCAAGCGAGGAATCGTTTTACACGTTCATCGAACAGGCATTATGCTTTTTTACGGAAGAAACCAATTACCAGTCATCGCCCAGTCCGTTCGGCATTAAAATGGTGGACAGGCTGACCGGAAAACCGCTGCATTTAGACATCTCGGATTTGCCCATGAAAAAGGGAATCATCACGAATCGCAACAAGTTCATACTTGGCCCGTCGGGGAGTGGAAAATCCTTTTTCACCAACCACATGGTACGTCAGTATTGGGAACAGGGGGCGCACATTGTCCTGGTGGATACGGGTAATTCGTACCAGGGACTGTGCAGCCTGATCAACCGCAGGACAAACGGCGGGGACGGGCTGTATTTCACCTATACCGAAGATAACCCGATCGCGTTTAACCCGTTTTATGTCGATGACGGTGTTTTCGACATCGAAAAGCGGGAAAGCATCAAAACGCTCATCCTTACGCTTTGGAAACGCGATAACGAGCCGCCGACACGCGCCGAGGAAGTCGCCCTCTCCAATGCAGTCAGCCTGTATATTGATCAATTGAAGGGTAAAGGCGGCGACGGGGACGATAGAGGGATAACGCCTTCCTTCAACACGTTTTACGAGTTTGTCGGGAGCGAGTACCGCGAAATTCTGGAAGCCAGGAAAGTCCGCGAAAAGGATTTCGACCTGGCAAATTTCCTCAATGTGCTGGAGCCATATTACAGGGGCGGCGAATACGACTACCTGCTTAACTCCGAAAAACAGTTGGATTTGCTCTCCAAGCGCTTCATAGTATTTGAAATAGACAGTATCAAAGATCACAAAATCCTCTTTCCGATAGTTACGATTATCATCATGGAGGTTTTTATCAACAAGATGCGCAGGTTAAAGGGTATCCGGAAGCTCATTTTGATAGAAGAAGCGTGGAAGGCCATTGCAAAAGAGGGTATGGCAGAGTATATTAAGTATCTATTCAAGACGGTCAGGAAGTTTTTCGGCGAGGCAATCGTGGTCACGCAGGAAGTGGATGACATCATACAGTCGCCCATTGTAAAAGAGAGTATTATCAACAACTCCGACTGTAAAATCCTGTTGGACCAGCGCAAGTACATGAACAGGTTCGACAGTATTCAGGCCATGCTCGGTCTGACCGACAGGGAAAAAGCGCAGGTTTTGTCCATTAATATGTCAAATAACCCGAACCGGAAATATAAAGAGGTATGGATTGGGCTTGGCGGCGTGCAGTCGGCAGTGTATGCCACGGAAGTGTCTTTGGAAGAGTATTACACGTACACGACTGAAGAAACGGAAAAACTCGAACTGTTCCGTCTTGCCGAAAGGTTGGACGGGAATATTGAACTGGCCATTAAACAGCTGGCCGAAAGTAAAAGAAGTAATTAATATCAAAAAATTCAAGTAAAATGAAAAAGGTAATTTCAGTAATTTTAGTAACAGGTATTGTAATCACTGGTGTAACAAACCGTGTGGAAGCGCAGTTTGTCGTCGCAGATCCGGCGCACATCGCTACAAGCATCGTGAATTCCGCCAACCAGATTGTGCAGACTTCCTCGACGGTAAGCAATGTGATCAAGAATTTCCAGGAGGTAAAAAAAGTGTACGAACAGGGCAAGGAGTACTACGACAGGTTGAAAGCGGTGCATGATCTGGTGAAGGACGCGAAGAAAGTAAGGGATGCCATTCTTCTGGTGGGGGAAATCGGCGACATCTATGTCAACAGCTATCAGAAAATGCTTTCCGATCCCTATTTTACGTTCGAGGAACTGGCGGCCATATCCAACGGCTATACCATGCTGTTGCAGGAAAGCGCGGACATGCTCCTGGAAATCAAGGAGGTGGTAAACGTGAACGGGCTTTCCATGACCGATCACGAGCGGATGAACATCATTGATCACGTGTACGGGCGTCTGAAAAAGCACCGCAACCTGGTGAGCTACTACACGCGCAAAAACATCTCCGTTTCGTATCTCCGCGCTAAAAATGCGAATGACTCGCAGCGGATAACGGCTCTGTACGGGAGCGCCAGTGACCGCTACTGGTAAATCACTCATTCATCATATATAATAATTCAAAATTCAAAATTCAAAATTCAAAATTTAGAATGATACTTTTAGCGGGAACTTTTGACAGTCTTCATCAAATCCTGCGTGAGTTATACGCGGGCATGATGCCTCTCTGCGCGGATATGGCGGGCATTGCCAGGGGGATTGCAGGGCTTGGGGCGCTGTTTTATGTTGCCCACAGGGTATGGCAGTCCCTCGCACGCGCCGAGCCGGTAGATGTGTATCCGCTCCTGCGTCCCTTTGTTATCGGGCTGTGCATCATGTTCTTCCCCACCTTTGTGATGGGGACCGTCAACATGGTTCTCTCGCCTGTGGTGAGTGGCACGCACCAGATGCTCGAAGCGCAGGTCATGGACATGAACGAATACCGCAGGCAAAAGGACCGGCTCGAATACGAGGCGATGATGCGCAACCCCGAAACCGCCTACCTTGTTAGCGACGAGGAATTTGACCGCCAGCTGGAGGAGCTCGGCTGGTCGCCCGGCGACATGGTTACGATGGCGGGAATGTATATCGAGCGCGGCATGTACAGCCTGAAGAAATCCATCCGGGACTGGTTTCGCGAACTGCTGGAACTGCTTTTCCAGGCGGCGGCTTTAGTCATTGACACCATACGGACATTCTTCCTGACCGTCCTTGCCATTTTAGGCCCCATTGCCTTTGCCATATCGGTTTACGACGGCTTCCAGTCCACCATGACGCAGTGGATCGCGCGTTATGTTTCGGTCTATTTCTGGCTGCCCGTATCGGATCTGTTCAGTTGCATCCTGGCGCGGATACAGGCGCTCACACTGCAAAACGACATTGCCGAATTGCAGAACAACCCCGATTTTTCAATAGATGCAAGCAACAGCGTGTATATTATTTTCATGCTGATCGGGATAGTGGGATATTTCACCGTTCCAACGGTGGCGAACTGGATTATTTCGGCGGGCGGCATGGGCAACTATGGCCGCAACATCAATACTGTAGCAGCCGGAACGAGTGCGGCGGGGGGTGCAATATCCGGCGCCATTGCGGGAAATATCACAGGCAGGCTGGCAAGCTCCGTCGATGGCGATTCTTCATCCCCCGGCGGCGGGAACGCTCCGCAGGGACGTAATTATGCAGCAGGCAACAGGTAATCAACTGATCAAAAATAAGAAATATGGAATTTAAGTCATTAAAGAATATCGAAACAAGTTTCAGGCAGATACGGTTCTTCGGAATCGCATTTATGTGCCTTTGCGCGACGGTTGCTGTTTATGCGCTTTCCAGCGCGTACCGCTTCGCCGAAGCCCAAAGGCAGAAAATCTATGTGCTGGACGGCGGAAAGTCGCTGATGCTGGCGCTGTCGCAGGATTTGTCCCAAAACAGGCCTGTGGAAGCAAAAGAACATGTAAAACGCTTCCACGAACTCTTTTTTACGCTTTCGCCCGACAGGAATGCGATCGAGGGTAATATCCGCAGGGCGCTGTTCCTCGTGGACAGGTCGGCGTTTGCCTATTACAGGGATTTGACCGAGAAAGGCTATTACAACCGCATCATTTCGGGCAGTATCAACCAGAATTTGCAGGTGGACAGCGTTGCCTGCAATTTCGATGCCTATCCCTACAGGGCGGTAACGTATGCAAGGCAGTTGATTATCCGCGAAAGCAACATCACCGAGCGCAGCCTTGTAACACGGTGCAGCCTGATCAATTCCGTCCGCTCGGACAACAACCCGCACGGGTTTACGATGGAAGCCTTTGAAATTGTCGAAAACCGCGACTTGCGCGTGACTGACCGTTAAAAGGGATAATGGCATGAAAAGGAAAATCAATGAATTTCAGGAAAGGGCATGGCTTAAAACCGAACACGGCTTGAGGCGGCTGTGCGGCAAGCCGTCGCCCGTGAAGCGGCTTGTCGCGGTTTTGGTGGCCTGCGGCGTGCTGGCGGCTGCAAACATATATTTCACAGTCAATTCCATTTACAGCATCGGAAAGCGCGATGCCGAAACAGAGTTGATGAAGCTGCAACACATCAGGCAATTGAAAATGGAAAATGGAGAATTGAAAATGGAGGATTTACAAATTAAAAATAATGATGAGTATGAGTGCAGGTAACAACCGGACGGACGGCGGCAATCCCCGCCTTTCCGTTGAACAAAAGCAGAAAATGAAGAAATGTGCCGTCTTTGCCTTGATGGGCGTCATCTTCGCGGGCTGCATGTGGTTTATTTTCGCGCCTTCGGCGGACGACAGGGCAAAGCAGGAGGCGCAGCCGGGTTTCAATACCGACATCCCCATGCCGAAGGAGGAGGGCATCATCGACAACAAGAAAGACGCCTACGAACAGGAACAGGTGAAGCGGAAGCAGGAGGAACGGATGCGCTCGCTTTCCGATTTCTCTGCCCTGCTTGGCGACAGTGCGCCGGAACAGCCGGACGGCCTGGCGCTGATGACGGACGAACCCGCCCCGAAAAAAAGCGGCAGCCATGCTCCGCAAAACAGGGCGCAAGCCTCCATTCAGACATCGGCGCAGGCCTACCGCGACATGAACCGCTCGCTGGGCAGTTTCTACGAAAAGCCGAAGGAAGACCCCGAAAAGGAAGAACTCAAGCGGCAAGTGGAGGAATTGCAGGCGCGGATGGACGAAACCGACAACCGCAAAAATTCGGCGGACAGCCAGCTCGAGTTAATGGAAAAGTCGTTCCGGATGGCGGCAAGGTACATGCCCGGGACAGCGGGAGCGGCGGGAACGGAGACAGGCGCGGCAGCTGCCGGCGCTGCACCGGCAGATAATGGCGATGTCCCCGGGAAAACGGCGGTTGTACCTGTTTCGCAGGTGCGTGAGCGGACGGTATCGGCGCTGCTGCCGGAAATGAGCGATGCCGAATTTATCCGGATGTACGGACAGCCCCGCAATACGGGTTTCCTGACGGCAACGGACGGGGCCGGCAGCGGGATGAAGAACACCGTTTCCGCCTGCATACATGCCGGACAGACGGTTATGGACGGACAGAACGTACGCCTGCGGCTGCTGGAGCCCATGCAGGCAGGGAGTTTTACTCTTCCCCGCAATACAGTTTTATCGGCAACGGCAAGGATTCAGGGGGATCGCCTGGGGATAACGGTTCATTCGCTGGAGACGGGCGGTACCATATTGCCGGTCGGCTTAACGGCGTATGACCTCGACGGGCAAAGCGGGATTTTTATCCCCGATTTGCAGGAACTCGGCGCCGCAAAGGAAATTGTCGCCAACATGGGGACCTCCGCCGGAACGAGCATCAATTTATCAAATGACGCCGGAGAGCAGTTCGCCGCAGATATGGGGCGCAACCTCATACAGGGCGTTTCGCAGTTTACGGCAAAGAAACTGCGCGAAGTAAAAGTGCATCTGAAAGCGGGCTACAGGATACTGCTGCTGCCGGACGGGAGTTTGAAAGGCAGTCAGGCACAACCGGCAAAAAAATAATTCATAATTCATAATTTAATTCATAATTCAAGTAAAATGAAACGGATGTTTTTAACGCTTGCCCTTGTTGCAGGCATGTTTACGGCAAATGCACAGGAAGATGTGCGGGAAACCGCCCCCACCACGGGCGACCTTTATGAAGGCTTTACACGCCCCCTGACATTCAACCGGATGATTCCGCCCTACGGACTGGAAATCACCTTTGCCAAGACAGTGCATATCATCTTTCCGGCGGCTATCCGCTATGTTGATTTAGGCTCAATCGACCTGCTTGCCGCCATAGCCGACGGCGCGGAAAACGTTCTCCGCGTAAAGGCGGCCACGCAGCGTTTCAGGAAGGAAACCAATCTTTCGGTCATCACCGGAGACGGCTCGTATTACACGTTCAATGTAAAGTATGCGGATGAGCCGGTTAAGTTAAGCATCGAAATGGCGGACTTCCTGCATACGGGATACGAAATCAACAGGCCGGGAAACGAACTGCCGGTTTACCTCTCCGATTTGGGCAGCGAATCGCCGTATCTTGTGCGTCTGATTATGGAAACCGTCCATAAGAACAACAAAACGAAAATCAAGCACATCGGAAGTAAAAACTTCGGGATACAATATCTTTTGAAAGGGATTTATTCCCATAATGAATTGCTGTTCTTCCATTTCCAGCTCAAAAACACTTCCACCGTATCTTTCAACGCGGATTATCTCACGTTCAAAATCGTTGATAAAAAGGTGGCAAAGCGCACCGCTATTCAGGAACAGGTCATTATGCCGCTTCGCAGCTATAATCAGGTAACGACCGTTGGCGGAAACAAAGAGGAACGGACAGTGTTTACCCTGCCGAAATTCACGATACCCAATGACAAACAGTTGGTCATCGAACTGATGGAAAAGGATGGCGGGCGTAACCAGACATTAACGGTCGAAAATGCCGACCTGATACGCGCCGAAGTAATCGACAATCTCCAGGTGAAGGTAAAATGAAAAAGGCAATTCTGTTCATTATCATTGCAGTGTGTATCGCTGTGCCGGACTTCGCGTCCGCGCAGCGATACCTTCCCGGACAGCGTGGCGTGCAGGTTACCGCAGGCGCGGTCAATTCGCTGAACCCCAAAAAGGGCTTTCATGCGGGAATAGCCTTTTCCCGGTACACCAAACGCGCCGACCGGTGGGTTTTCGGATTTGAATATCTCGAAAAGCGGCACCGGTACGGTAACGGTAAAATTCCGCAATCGCAGTTTACCGTAGATGCGGG